>JBFMBP010000024.1 GCA_040755155.1 Candidatus Omnitrophota bacterium
CGTTTATCGCGGCGGGTATTATGGGGCTATCGCCCAATATTGCCGCTCGGCTTACCGATACCCTCGCACTCCCGATTTTCTTGGCAACTATGTCGGCTTCCGGTTGGTCATGCCGGTGGGAAACTGATAAAATCTGCTCCACTCAACCCTATTGCAGAATCCATACCACCGCGCTGCGCGGGGTTAGTTTAAGCGATCCGCGCCAACGTCCGCCTTCTTCCCGGATCAATTCGATTTTGCTTTTCCCGTCTTCGGATGTAAGTTGAAGGGTTTGGTTTTTCTCTTCTTTACAATGGCGGCGGTCCAATTTCAGGTTTACCGTTCGCTCCTCGTCCGCCGTATTGGCGACGGCGATCTTGCGCGCATCCGTTGGAGTCCGCCAGGCGGAAGATAAAACGGCGGGTTGAGTTTGGAGAGTATTCTTACCGTCCCTCCAAGAGACCGTTCCTGCTCCTTCCAATTCGACGGGCGCCAACAGCTCGCCGAATTGCAGGGCGTCGCGAGATCCATGCCGCGCTTCGCATAATCGCTTCAAAAATTCCGCTTCCTCCGCATAGGGCTTTTCAAGAATTTGTGAACTGACCCATCCCAATTGCGAACCGAAAACGAAAGCCCGCGCCATCTTCAAACGGAAGGGAAATCGTTGGGGAAGGTCGTCGCCTAAGATATATTGAAAACCAAAGGAGATCGCACGCCCGCCATAGACCGCCGGATAAAGGGGCGCGATCTCGCCCCTATGCTCCTGCGTATTGACCATCAGCCAAGCGTGGAGCAGATCGTTCCAGGGGTCGGCGTTCTCTTCCGTGGTCAGCGCCGTATCGGGAGGCTGTACGCGGCGGCATCGCTGCAAGAGATCGCGATAGCCTTGAATCCAATACGTTCCGCCTCCGATGGCATGTCCGTGGCCTTCCGCGAAGCAGCGTCTGGCGGCGGCGGCGGAAATCTGGTCGATGTAAACCGCTTTCACCTTGCATTCGTTAAGCAACTTATCTACTAGATTCGTTACTGTATTCTTCCATAAATCCGTAAATGGACACATCGGTGAAAGGGGAACTTTCGAACCGTATACCTCGACGTATTTCTCTCCCTTTTCGTCGATGGCGCAGGCCGTCTCCGCATGTTGGGCTTTCCAGCTGTCCGTAGCCGGATCCCACAGACGGCCATTGATATATGGCATCACGGCGATTCCCGCCTTTTGCACTTTTTCCACCGCTGCCTGAAAACCGGGCTTGGCGGGGAAATATTCAGGATAATGATCGTCGAAAGGAATCTGGTGCCATTGGTAAATATGGGCGGAAGTGGGGACATTGAAATACGCGGCGAACGCAATCGCCTGGTTGGCCGTCGATTCGTCATGGCACGATCCCAAATACCATAAATCCGTATTCAAAAGCCATTGGGGAATATCTTTCCTATCGGCAAGAGGCGGGATGCCGCCCCACGGCGTTTTCTGCGCCGCTTCGCGATAGATTCTCGCGCTTTCGTACCAGTCGCCCGGGAAAAGCCTCGTCGTTACGGCATAGGGCAGGCGGTAATGGGTTGCTTTTCCCATTCCTTCGACATCATGGCGCAAACCAAGGCTGGAACCGTCCTGCTTTTCTCTCTTCCCAACAAATATGGCTAAGGCGTATCCCGCATTATCATGAGCTCCGGCATATACGCCGGTTGATCCATCCGAAACCGCCGTGAACGGCATGGCCCACGAGGCGGAAGGATAAACGCCGCCGTAGCGTTTGGTTTGCAAATCGTTATGCAATACGCCCCAGCCGAAGGGGATGACGGCGTGGATTTTTTCGGATAGCGCTAAGGGGCCGATTTCTGGATAGATCGCTTCCCATAACGTATATCCGGTTTCTTTCACTTCGAATTCAAGATTCCATTCGAAATCGCTTCCCTTCGCCGCGACGGAAGCGGACACATGCAGGTTGCCTGGATGCATCTCCTTCCATTCCATGAACAACGAATCGGAAGCGGCGCGAATCTCCGCCCGGCCATCCAAAGCGGTGAGGGTATGCCGTTCTTTTTGAGCGTCAAGAACGGTAATGGTCCATAGAGGAACTTTTGGCTTGGCTTCGATCCAGTTCCGCCGTCCTTCCGGCGAAATGGCTTCCAATTGGTTCAGAGATGCGATTCCATCCACGCTCTCGACAACCAATCGTCCGCTGCTGGATTCGATCGCATGAAGATTTTCAGCAGCGCAAATTAAGACGCTGGAAAATTGGAAGAGTATGGATAAAGCGGAGATTAATAAGCCATTTCGTTTCATTTCGATGTTCCCCCTGATCAGAGACGTGGAAGAGGCTTCCAGCCTCTTGCGTTATGCAAAAAAGAGCCAGGATTTAATGAAATTTGATTTTGAACGTTGCATTGTTGAATAAGCCCCCTCACCCTAACCCTCTCCCAAAGGGCGAGGGGAAAATTACTAATGTCATAAGAGTAATAGGAGATTTATTTGCTATCCTCGTGGCCGATGATTTGCGAGATGGAGGATTTTAAAATTTCGATTTTTACGTTTTCCGCAATCTTGATGACGGCGATATTGTCCTTCATGCCCACGATGGAGCCGAAAATGCCGCCGGAAGTGACGATCTTATCCCCTTTTTTCAACTGATTCACCTGCTCTTCATGGCGCTGCCTTTGTTTCTGTTGGGGACGGATCAGCAGAAAATAAAAGATGAAAAAACAGAGCAGTAAGGGAAACAACATCTGCATCAAAGGATTGCTGACATCAGTGGAGGCGGGCGCGCCTCCTCCAGCGGCGTCGGGCGCGGCTGCGCTCAGGATAATCTGTTGAACAACGGAAAATAGGTTGGATGCCATGGATTACGCTCCTATAAAGGAATCAAAATGGGCGAATCGTCCACAAAGCCCGATAAGCCTCATGGATCAGAAGAGTAGTATAAAGCCGGAATTCGCCAGAACGAAGTGATAGCGGGATTGACTCCATCTCAAGGGGAAATAAGATATTTAACCAGATTGGGGAGTAGACGAATGGTAAAGTCACCAGTCTTTGGAACTGGAGCCTGCAGGTTCAAGTCCTGCCTCCCCAGCACTTGAAAAACCTAGACTTATGAAATTTTCCCTTCCCTCATAAAACCCCCGTTGTACCGTATTATGTCCTTTTTTTTATAACCATCTCATTCTATATTCACAAATATTTTTCACCCAAAAACCCGCCGCCCTTGCCCCAGGATCGATCTTTTTTTCTTGGACGAGGCTTCCAACGCCTACGCAAAAGAAAGCCCGCCTGGAACAGCGGAGAACCAGGCGGGTTAGGAGACAATCCGGCTATTGCCGGTTATCGTGGAAAAGTTCCCGGTTCACGACGCGCCGGGATGATTCAAGAATCTTAAGTGGGCGTTATGCCGCGAATCAGCGCAAACCATTTAGGCCGCATGACCAACACATCGGCGCGCAAGGTTGATTTGATCCAGGTTTGATGCGCGGCAAAGGCTCCATCGGCTTCTTTCGAGACTTCTAAAGAGATGCTGCTCCGCATAATGAAATACATTTGGCGAAAATCCCCTAAAAAGATATCCGCCGCATTGCTTGCGGTTCCTTGCGTTTGAGTAATGGAAACCTGATTCGTGGTAAATTTTTGCATCGAACGCCAGCTTTCGGGCGGCGTTGCCGGGTTGCCCATTCCATCGCGTAGCCGGTCAAAATAGGCGCGCTCTCTGGGATTCAAAATGACGCTCAAGCCATCTTCCGGGCAATTTTCCGTCAAAAGATCAAGCCAGGCATTCGATACGTTGATATACCCATCCAAGGGACTGCCATTCGTTCCCATATCGACAACGTTGATATCTTCCCAGTTTCGCAGTCCAAGCGGTTCGGTTCCCGATCCCGCGCCCGCGCCAGTGCCATACAATCCGCAGCGGTCAAGTTCGAGGCTTAACGCCTTGCTCATCGTACTGCTAACCAATTGCCCAAGGCCGACAGCATCCTCGATCAATTCATTGCTGACCTTGCATAATACGGCAAGTTTTTTGGGACTCAATTCATAGCGCCCGAACGTCATATCGCTATCGGAAATCGTTTTGTTTTCCGCCGTCCACGCCGGCGTAGGATCGGTTAAAACCCGTGCAATAGCCAAAGAGGAAGAATCCATCATGATCGTTCCAGCGCCCGCTTTTATAAGTTGCGCCTGATTCCGGGCTAGATCAATGATTTCACCGGCCAGCGGTTCAGGAAGCAGGAACCCGCCTACCGTCGCCGGAGCAAGCCCTAGCGTTCGTTGTTCTGCCTCGGCTCCTTTCCAATTGTTCGTCAAAAAGCCGCGCAGCCATCGCCCTAAACTTAGATCGCTTCTTTTGATTCCGTCTGGGAGATTGCAATCAAGATAATCGGATATGCGCGCCCCATTGCGGAAACCGCGAATTTGCCGCCCGTCAACGGTTTCAACAATGAAAGTTTGTCCATTTAAAGAGTTTTGTTCCGAACCTGGAGTATAGGGGATCGGCGGAGGATTGAATATATCATGCGAATGCTCCTCAAGACTCCCTAAACGTCTTTGCCGTGTCGCCTGTTGATAAAGTGCATCGGCTTCATTCAACAAGGCATCGAATTTTTCTTGCTCACTTTTGGTCATTGATCGATTACTGACGCCGTCAATAATCTTGCGAGCATCACTCAACAATCCCGCCCGTTTTTGGAGAATGTCTTGAATTCTCATACTTTTGACCTCTTTCCATTTATTCCAAACACCAAGGCGTTTCATCCGGCTGCGAAGTGGTTCGGGATTCTGCTTTCCCTGATTTCTCGGCTCGCCGTTTGGATTGCAGAAATCCGCCAGGCGAGTGATACTTTTATGTAACCGGCTTCCAGTGGTTCTCCACGCTTGCCATTTGTTATTCGCGCTCAAATCATGCGCGACTATTTCCCCTTTTTATTCGCCCATTTAACTGGCTTTTCTTAAGCCGTAATGGATGTTTTTATAAATAACACTCATTTTCTTTCAAAACTTTATTTAATGCCTTACAGCCCCCCCTTTATACCCCCCCCATCCAATTTCGCGCTCGCTAAAGCAAGGCTAGGATAAGTGTTTTTCTTTCTTCGCCTTTAGAGATTTTCACCCCTTACCCCCTTTAGCCGAATTTCGATTTTCCTCTATCCAGTTGTCCAATTCGCTCTTACGAAAAAGATTCTTGCGCCCAACTTTGGAGAATGGAATCTTTTGCTCACTCACGTAGTCATAGAGCGTTTGACTTGCGATTCCCAAATAGGCCGCTGCTTCCTCATGCGTCAACGTATCCTTCGCCGGTTGGGATGGATTCTTGATTAAGTTTTCAAGTAGATCGTTTCCCCGCCGCGTCTCTTCGAGGATGTTGATTAGAATCGTTTCCACCCGCGAACTGCTTGCGGCTCGAATGTTTATTACTTCTCCCGTAAGTTCGGTCATGATTCACTTTCCTTTCGCAATTGACAATTCGTTTCGTATGCCTTTATTCCCGCCCGCCGCCGTTGATTCTCTTTGTATAATTCGCAATACTCTCCCCATTGTGGATGTCCCCGCGCCATCGCCTCATCAAGATGAATCATGCTCTTTCGCTGGTTGATGAATAACCGCGCATCGAAACGATCATCATTCATCCCTCGCTTCATGATCCCGATTCGATATTTGATTTCTTCGTTTACAACCCGTTCGCTTGGTGTCCAGTCTCCCGATTCACTTGCAAACAAATCGGCGAAATCGTTCCGATATCTTTCCAAAGAGTTTTTAAAATAATTCAATCCTTCTTCCGAAGGTGAAGAGAGAAAATCAAATAGCGCCGCATCGATCTCGCTTTCCGAAACGGTCTCTTTCGCTTCCTTTAAAACTTGAAAGAATTCCTCAGGATTTATTACCGCAGAATGCTTTCGATAACACTCCTGTACTTTAACCAGCGTTTTTTCAGAAGAAAAAAGATTTTTAAAAATAGCAACATCGCGATTCGGTATATTGACCACCTCGCCCCCGTTACTCTCTCTATCTAGCTTAGTCGTTGTGTTTGTTTCTTTATTTTCTTTAATTTGTTTTACTTCTCTTGTTATTATTATGCTTTCATTTTCGGAATGACTGATTTTATTTTCTGAATCGGTCAGCTCAATTTGACCCCCCTCGATTCCATTTTTGGAATCAGTAGAGGTTTTCTTATCCTTAGCGATTCCATTTTTTGAATCACTGTTCGGATCACACAAAACATACTTAAAACTTACTCTACGACCTTCGATTTCCCTCATGATTATTACAAGACCAGCAGCAACCAACTCCTCAAGGCAACGATGAATTGTAGGAGCGGAAACATTCAATTCAGCAGCCATACTTTTCCGCGATGGATAACAAAAGTTTCTTTTGTCGTTTGTGTAGCTTTTTAAAAGCAAATAAAGTAATTTTGACGTTGGGCTTACATCCATACTGGATAGAGAGAGAAACAACTTAACAGGAATCCGCATTTCCCAAGTGCTGTTTTCCCGCGCCGTCTTGGTTTGATTTGAATCAATTTGTATTTGGGGATTGATGTTCATTTCAGATATCCCCCCGCCGTTGCCTATAGGCCAATTCCGCCGTCAACTCGCCCATAATCCGCGCTTGGTTCGCCCGGAAGGAATTCGCGTCTTTGGCGTTGACTACCATCGAAACGTTGAACGTATTCCCGCCCGCCGGCTGAATGCTCCCCGCCGTTGCCGGTATGAAGTACTCCGCGCCCGCTTCTCCAACGCGATAGACGTTTCCCGGATTGACCGATCCGCCGGAAGCCCGCCCGCCGCCGAAGAGAAATCCGCCGATCCCGCCGCTTTGACCAAGCATCCCGCCCAACCAGTTAAATAGGTTCCGTGACGCAAGATCGGCCACGATTCGATCTATCGAAGCGATGAACTTCGTTGTAAAGCCGGTCAGGTTGCCTTGCATGACGCCAAAGAATAGATCGCTGAACGATTCCTGCATCGTCTGCGCCGTTCTTCGGCTCGCCTCGATCCAGCCATTGAATTCATCATGCAAAAGTTTCGTTGTCCGGTCAAATTGCTTATTATCAATAGCGCCCATCCGTAGGCCTTCATTCAGCGTTCTAAGATTCTCTTGCAGCCGTTGCCGATCAGTTTGGAACGAACGATCGATCCCATCGGCGAAAGTCTTGTAGCGCTGCATTTCTTGCTCATGGCGGGCGATGATCTCTTGTAGTATCCCTTCCGTTTTGTCTCTCTCGATCTTTAGGGCTTCTTCCTTATTCTTCCGAACAATTTCATTGATGCGCTCGCCCGTGATTCTCGTTACTTCCTCTATGGCTCGACTGGAACTTGTCAACACGTCCTCACGTTGCCAGCCAAGAAGAGCATCGTTGGCAAGAATATTTTTTTTTAGATTTTCGATCTCGCGTAGGCGGGATTCTCCCGATTGCTTTTCGATTGCAACCAGACGATCCACCCCTTCCAGTCCGATCAATACGCGCTCGTTGGCAAGAGAGGAAGCGAGGTCTTTAATTTGCGCCGCGTATTTTTCATAATCAACCAATGCCGCCCGCGCCGCTTTCCCTTCTGCGAAAAATCCGTCAACCATATTGCGCAGATTCATCCCCATGACTTGAATCTCATTATCCGTCATGAGCGATTGGGTTCGGGCGATATCCTGCGCTCCTAAATTAATTGCTCCAAAGGATGAGGATTGATGGATTTTTGCTAAAACATCTTTCGATAGCCCTAGGCTCCCCCCTCCTTTTTGCGCTTTAAGAAACGCCTCAAGGGCAGGATCGTAACCAACGCCGGAAGACATAACCTTGTCAATTTCGCCAGGCGCAAGGCGGATAGACTGGATGGACTTCGAAATGTTTTCCGCGCTTTTTTGCCATTCCTGAAATTGCTTGAGTATGTCATCGGTCTCGCTTTTGACTTTATCCAATGCGGGAAAAAGAGAATCGTTTACGCTCTTTGCAACATCATCGGGAAAAAGGTTTTGAACATTTTTCCCCATAACTGTAACGGCGTTAGCGGCAAAATTGGTTTCCGTTGCCAGCCGCCGCATATCATCGGCAAGACCCGTCATCCCTTTCATAGCGTCGGCGGAAACGTCAGCTATATCAGATACAACCTTATTCAAACCAAGTTCGCCGATTGCATTTTTTAAGTTAGTAAACGCATCTCCTAAGTTTGATATCTTTCCCGGAAGGCGTTCCATTTGTTTGGACATTGCCCCCGCAAAATCCGTTTCTCCAATTCTTGTTAAGTACTCAACAATATCGGCAGTGGATTTTCTTACTTCCGTCTTGACTCCCCGAAAAGTGAAATTCACCGTATCGGCTTCTTGCTTCGCCTTTATGCCAAACTCTTTCAGCCGTTCGAATTCGTTCGTTGCGGCGTCCGCCACGGCTTCAATGAATTGCTTCATATCCTTTCCGAACGCTGAAGCCGTATTCCCAAATGAGGTTAAGGCGCGTGCGGATGGATCAAGACCAAGCGCTTTCAACTTGATAAAAGACTCGATGGATTGATCCAAAGTAAAGGGTGTTTTTGTTGCAAATTCCTGCAAGTTCCTAAATGCCTCGTTTGCCGCATTCTGCGATTGTAAAACCGTTTCCAGAGAAGCGCGATATTTTTGAAACTGCGATGATGTCTCGATTATGCTTCGCCCGATGTTGACGATTTCGCGAACGGAAAACGCCGCAAACATAGCAGAGGCGGCGCGCCGCACCATTTGAGAATGACGCTCCATCCCCGTACTAAACTTTTGAATCTCTGCGCCCGCCCGCTGCATATCGGCTTTGAATTGCGCCGTCTCAGCGCGAAGATCGATAACAAGGCTTCCCAGACCAGCCATAGTCATTCCTTTTTTATTCGTTATATCGAAAGATAAACAGCCGTTCACGGGAGAATTAGGGCGAGTGGAATTGAATGGACGCAGTTATTGTAATAAAATAAAAACGCCCTTTTCAACCGTGAATCGGGTTTCAATCCGTCCGGCTGCGCGCCATCCGCCAAGATAAGGCGCAGCCGGACGGGAAAAGTTAAAAAGATAAAAGATGATCTATTGCTTCTTGAAAAACTTTGTTATGAATTTCAATCGCAATATCATCATCATTTTCAATAGCCATGACTTCCTCAAAAGCCTCCATCGCCAGTTTTTTCGCAAATCTGACTTTCATCACATACTTACCTTTAATCTCATTCAATAGATTTTCTGCAACCTTAGAATGGAGGCACTGCAATGATTCTTGAATCTGTTCCACGATAGTTTCTCCTTTCTCTTTTGTAGGATTGTTATTCCGATCATGGCGGATGGAAATGATTAACTAATTCCGTTCTCTTCTTCGAGTTTTTTCAAATGAGAAAGCGCTCTAATTTTTTCCGATGTTGGAATCTTCGCGATAATATCCGATTGGAGATTAAGCAAAGCCTCAAGATAATCTCTCTTCGGCTTAAGATTATCTTGAAATTGTTTTCTTTGTGCTTCCTCATCCTCTTCGGATATTCCTTCCCATGCAAAACCAGGATCATCATAATCGCTTAAAAAATCTTGCATAAATAGATGAAGAACTTCGCCCATGACTAGTTGAGCATAATCAGGAATTTTCTGTTTGCCAATTCGCCAATTACTGACCGACTGTTGGGAAAAACCGCAAATCTTCGCAACCGTCGAATCAGGAATTTCGAACACAACAAAAGCTTGCAGGGCGGGCGATTCATTCCCCAATTTTTCTTTAACTTCTTGCTCCTTTTTTTTCCTCAAAATATGCGCTTTACGAATTTCCGAAATTTCCGCCAAAACCTCATCGTGATTTAAATTTCCCTTCATCATGGAAAACTCCTTTTACTACTATATGATTGTAGATTGTATTATAGTAGTAAATTACCACTACGTAAAGAGGAAATTTCAGATTTTTTTTCAACGATTTAAATTAAATTTATTAATACACATGATTATTTATAACTCTTTTTCTCTAAATATACGCTAAAAATCATTTTCTTTTCGTCGAATGAAAAAGCATTGCTGCAATAATCATCTATTTGTTTTTTTTGATCTTCCTCAGATAAATCCGACAAACACCATAAAGCCGCTTGAGTATACAGTTCTTGACTAACTCCTAGTTTTTTTATTGATTTATTTGCTCTCTCGATCATTATCATCTTTCCTTTCTAATAAGGTTTTTGTGATACATCGGCTATATGCCGAAAACATCTTATATTCAATATTTACAACCAATAGGTTGCAATATATGACTTTTTTTAACCCCCAAAAAAAAGCCTGAACCGTTCGCCGTTGCAACCACATAGAAGACCGCAGCCTTTTATGAGACGGACAAACAATTCAGGCCATTCGAAAAAATGAAACGTCCAGACGCTTCGCCTAGACGTTATTTTCCCTTAGTCCTACTGCGTAAACGCCTTCTATATGGTTGCGATTTTGAACCTAGCATAATTCCATCGCTTTGTCAAGAGGGATTTTCAAATTATTTTTTGCGGGCTAGAAAGTGATTTTCCGCATCGTCTCATTAAGATGCTCTTCGGCGAGATGGGCGTAGCGTTCGGTTATCGTAATGCTTCCATGCCCCAAAAGCCTGGAAACTTCATAGAGGCTAACGCCATTCATAACGAGATGACTCGCGAAAGTATGTCTGCAAACATGCGCCGTAACCGCATTTTCACCCGTCAATTCCAGCCCCGCCGCTTGAACGATTTCGGAAAATGATCGGAATATCCGCTTAAAATAAAGGCGCGCAGCCCCGCGAACGATAAATTGACAAACGGGCGAATTTTCCCGCCGCTCCTGCAAGTATTCCTGCAAACGAGGGATAAGCGGGATGGTACGGTTTTGATGACTCTTGGGCGTGAATTCGATGGGCTTGCCGGTCATGTCGTCTTCATCCCGATAGGAAACCACGGTTAGGCGGCTACGCTCCAAATCCAAGTCAACCCATCGTTGATGAAGCGCTTCTCCAGAACGCAGCCCCGCGAACGTCATAAGATTGATATAGGCCTCCAACGCATCGCCCAGCGGATGCGCCCGCGCCGCCGCGAGAAGCCGCTCTATTTCATCCGTCGAAAGAAAGCGCAGTCTCCCCCGCGTCTCTCGCAATTTTTTGAATACGGGCAAATATTGGGCTTCCAGGAAGCCTAGTTTGACGGCATGGCGCAGTAATCGCATGAGACAGGATAGTTCGCGGTTAATCGTTGCATTGCAGACCGTTTCCAAGCGCTCCGCTCGATACATTTCAATTGCTCGATTATCGATCCGCATGAGCGGGGTATGCTCCCCAAAAAATGGAATGAGACGGGATTTCACCATGATCTTTTTTTCTACAATCCATCGGGGAGATAGTTCGGCCTGCGTATGCGCGAAATGGATCGGCGCAAATTCTCCAAGGGTGATTTTCTTCTTGCTTAGAGAAAACCGTCCTTCCCGATAATCGACAAGAAGCTTTTCGGCTTCCTTCTTATTCTTCGTTTTTAAGGAACAGGCTTTTTCTTTTCCTCCCTCCAAATAAACGACATACCAGATTTTCCCTCGCTTTTTCAACCAAGCCATATCTATACCTCCATTTATTAAGACTGGATCGAAAACCGTTGACCGGTTAAAATTTTACGAAAAATGGGATTGTACCGTATTTGTACCGTACACCCTACGAAATAGGGCGAAAACGCTTTTCGTCTTACCAGAAATAATAAATGAAAATCCCCTTTATACATAGGGGTTTTTGAAGATTGAACGAAAAGAAACGAAGAAGGGGAAAATAGCGAAAAAAGGCGGGCATGTAGTCTTTGGAACTGGAGCCTGCAGGTTCAAGTCCTGCCTCCCCAGCATCTTCTTCTTTCCCCTTTAAATTCCGCCGATTTCTAATTCCTTCAACGCCCTTCCCGCTCTCGCTGAAATATCCTCAACCGTCATTATTCTCAATACTTTCGATCACCTATCAATAATTAAAAACGGCTGGACGCCCGCCTACAGTTATCCTAACATGAAAACGGCTCAGATCGCATTTTTTTTGAAACGAGATTGGCGGGAAGGTAAAGCATGATGAAATTATATTATTTGTTGCCTCTTACCATAATCGCTATGCTTCATCCCTACGAATGCGCGGCGAACGATTCATTTGTCGATATTACTCAAAGCGTCGTCATCGTTCCTTCTTCGTCGAGTTCGCGCGAGATGCAAGCGGCGCGCATGGTGGCGGAAGAAGTGGAAAAACGCACGCAGATTCGATGGCGGCTAACAGCGGAATGGCCTCAGGAGCATCAACCGCGAATCGCGATCGGGCGGACGGAGGCGCTGCAATCTTCGGGATTCGAATTGAACATTCCCACCGCCTCTGCGTCCGCGCCCGAAGGCTATCGAATTTGGATGGAGCCAAAAGGGGATTCTCCCGTTATCGTCGTCGCGGGTAATGACGAACGCGGCGTTCTGTTCGGCGCGGGCTGCCTATTGCGAACCCTGCGAATGACGAATGGGAAGATACTTTTCCCGCGAGATTATCACGTTGCAACGGCGCCGAAATACGCCTTGCGCGGCCATCAGTTGGGTTATCGTCCCAAGACGAATTCCTACGACGGTTGGACGTTGAATCAATTCGAGCAATATATCCGCGATTTAGCTGTCTTCGGAACCAACGCCGTGGAATTGATTCCGCCTCGTTCGGACGATAAGGCGGACAGCCCGCATTTTCCACTTCCCCAATTGGAAACGATGATCGGCGTATCGGAAATTTGCGACCGCTATGGTTTGGATGTTTGGATATGGCAGCCCTGTTTGGACGAAAATTATTCCGATCCTCGTACCATCGAGTCGGCGTTGGAGGAGTGGGAAAGCATTTACCAACGATTGCCCCGTCTGGACGCCATCTTCGTTCCCTGCGGCGATCCCGGCCATACTCCGCCCGACGTCCTATTGCCAATGCTGGAAAAGCAAGCGGCGCAACTTAAAAAGTTGCATCCCAACGCCCAATGGTGGATTGGGCCGCAAGGCTTCGATCGGGATCATCTGCAAAAATTTCACGACCTCATCAGCCGCAAGCCCGAGTGGCTGACCGGCATCGTTTATGGGCCGTGGACGCGGTTGAATATGAAGCAATTCCGGGAATGGATTCCCTCTTATTATCCCATCCGCCACTATCCGGATATAACGCATACGACTTATTGCCAATACCCCGTTCCCGATTGGGATCCAGCGTTTTACTTGACGGAGGGACGGGAGCCGATCAATCCCCGGCCAACGGATCAAGCGCATATTTTCCGCTTCACCCAACCGGATACGATGGGATTCATCGCTTATTCCGAAGGATGCAGCGACGACGTCAATAAAATCGTTTGGAGCGCGTTGGGTTGGAATCCCGATTCGCCCGTCATTGATATTCTGCGCGATTACAGCCGCTATTTCATCGGATTGGAATACGAAGACGATTTTGCGCAGGGACTCTTGGCTTTGGAAAGAGATTGGCGCGGTCCGGCGTTGAGCCATGCGCAAATCGACCTGACGCTGCGGCAATTCCGCACGATGGAAGAGAAGGCGAGTCCCCGATTGTTTCTCAATTGGCGCTTCCAGCAAGGGTTGTTCCGCGCTTATTACGACGCTTACGTCCGCAGCCGCCTGATTCATGAAACCGATTTGGAAAATCAAGCGCTGTCGCGCTTGCAATGCTCCGTCAAAGGAGAAACGCTTCACGCTCTATCTCAGGCGCGTTCGATTCTCATGCAATCCGTCGGCCAGCCCGCATCGCCCGCTTGGAAGCAGCGGATATTGGAATTGGGAGAGAGTTTATTTCAAAGCATTCGATTGCAGTTGGACGTTCGCCGATATAAAGCCGGACGCTCAGATGGGGCCATGTTGGATCGCCTCGACGCGCCGTTGAACAACCGCCTTTGGCTGCTGCAACAGTTTGACGAAATCGGCGCGCTCTCCTCCGAAGAGGAGCGTCTGGAACGGATCGATCAAATCGTAAACTGGAAAAATCCGGGGCCGGGAGGTTTTTATGATGATTTGGGCGATCCGGCGCAAGAGCCTCATTTGGTCAAAGGCGAAGGATTCGAGAAGGATCCGGGCATGTACCAAACCGCGCGCAACAATCCCGACAGCTCCGCCTTAAGCAATCCTATGACGCTTTTGCCATCTTCCTGGAAAACCTTGGCCGTGATGCTCTACGACGAACCGCTGCGAATGAAGTACGACAATCTTGATCCCGCCAGTCAATATATTATTCGCGTCGTATATGCGGATGGCCCCGTGCGGTTATTAGCGGACGAATCCTATGAAGTTCATCCTTTCCTCGATGAGAGATATAAGGTTTTGGAGTACGACATTCCACCGCAAGCCACAGTGGATGGAGAATTGCGCTTGACATGGCGTAAACCGGATAATATTCCCCATGCTGGCCGCCGAAACGAAGTTGCCGAAGTTTGGCTGATGAAGAAAAAATGAATCGGCGTCAGCGGCGAATGCCATTTCATTCGTTTTTATCCGACTGGCAATTGAGAATGTCTTTTTCTTCGAAGACGGCGCGTTGTATGACTGTGCGATTGTTGGTAGTGAAAACTACGTGAATCTTCCCGTCGCGGGTTTGGATGGCATATGGATAGGCGAAAGTATTATCGCCTTTGCATATATCCCGCCGATAGGGATAACTTACATCGTTATCCGTCGATATAGCGGCGGTCAACGGCGTTCTATCGTTCATGCTATTGTTATAAACAAGAAACAGATGGCCGTTTTGCAAACGAATGAAATCGACGGCGGCGTTGGGATTGGGAAATTTCGTTGGTTTGGCGTCCGTCCAAGTAAAGCCTCCGTCGCGCGACTCTGCCCGCAATATATACCCCTTATCGGTCGGTTCGTAATTGCCGCCGCGGCGAAGATAGCAGATAAGATAATTATCGTCGATTTGGACAGCTTGGGGCTGTAAATTGCCCATCGAGGAACGGATCCTATTCGTAGGCTTCCAGGTTTTTGTCGACGGATTGTAACGCATAAAATAGGAAGAGGCGTCTGGCGCGATGAATTCCGTATCTTCGCCGGTTTCATGATACATGGGAAGCAGATAATCGCCGTTGCGCGACAAGATCGGCTGGCCGCGCACCATTGAACCCAATTCGAATGTCAGCATAAAGGAATCCGACCATGTATAGGCGCCGTCCAGCGATAGTTTGCCTTTTACGCGCGATGAAGACCAGGTTGGACCGTATCGATTGACGTAAAATAGCCATACGATTCCATCCGGCGCCTGCCAGACTACGGGATTGCCCTCGGATAGGCTGGGAGTATCGGCGATGACTTTGGGGAAAGACCAAGAGGATTCGCCTTGCTTCAACCGGGCGCCATAAACGGCGGTATCGTCGCCGTATTCGCCCGATCCGCCGTAATAGGCGAGATAGAGATCGCCGTTATCCAATTCCGTTATGGATGCGGGATGCTTGTAAGGGCCGGGATGTTCGGCGCCGAACAAACGTTCGATTCGAAGTTCTTCGCCGAAAACAGAAATGGTTAAGAAAGACAATGCAATGTATAGGCTGAATTTCTTTATCATTTTTCATTTCCCCTTTTTCATAAACTTCTCGAAAATCGTAGTGGGAGGAGCTAAGCAAGTCCCACAAATGACTATGAAACACCTCATTCGCCTCTGGTGAGCTACGCTTCGCTTTAAGCCCACCCTACGGTTCTAACTAACATCATGCAAAAGACTATCCCTCAGAGGGATTTCAAATCTCTCATATACTGCTTATAGGCATCATGCAGCGCATTGACGTCCGTTTGCAAGGCGAGCAACTGCATTCCTCGTTCTTTCCAATATTTCAACTGTTCCAAATTGCCGGTATGGATGCCCGATACTTTACGATATTTCCGGCAAGCTTGTACGACTTTCTCGATCTGCGCCGTTACGGCGGGATCGGCGATTCGTCCAATCATGCCCAGCGAATTGGATAGGTCGTAAGGCCCAATGATAACGGCTTTAATGCCTTCCGTGGAAACGATGGATTCGATATTTTCGACTCCCGTTACGCTTTCGACTTGCGCGATGATGGTTATTCTCTCATTGGCGTAGGTTAAAATCTCTTGAGGATCCATTTCGCGATAATCGGTCTGTCCCAAGAGTCCGGCGCAGCCGCGCTTGCCGATGGGGCTGTAATAACAGGCGTCGCGTATGGCTTCCGCTTGTTCTTTCGTTTCCGTCATGGGGATCATCAAGCCATTGGCCCCGGCGTCCAGCAGACGAGAAATATACGGCATCGCCAGGCCGGGAGGGCGAACGATCGCTTCGATGCCGCAGCTTCTGGCCGTACGGATGATCGCGGAAACCGTCTCCAAAGAAAAAACGGAGTGTTCCATATCGATAAACATGAAATCAAATCCGGCGTTGGCCAACAAATTGGCTATGCCCGGATCGCTTATAAGCCGAACCATCGTGCCAAAAACGCATTGTCCATTTTTTAGTTTTTGGGAGAATTCATTTTGCATCCTATTCACTCCGTAACGAAATAGCGTTATGCGAAGACATACAAAAGACGATGTTGGATCATACAATGTTTTTAAATCGCGTAACAAGTCAGCCATCTGAAGTGAGAAAGGGAGGGAATGGGGGTAAATGGCCGGTGCGGATATATTCCCGAAGCGCGGCGGCGAGGGTTTGGATCGGATTGTATCCGCGCCGTTTCAACGTGCGAAAGATAGTCATCAATACCGATTGAGTCAACGCGCCCTCCTTACTGCGATTGCCATAAATGATTTTTCGAATCAACACCGCCATCCGGATTTCCCGCTCCGCCTGATTGTTGGTAGCGGGAACTTCTGAATTCTTGAGAAAGACCAACAATTCGTCCAGGTTCTTGTCTTCCCGCGCCTCGCGTCCTTGCGCCAACTCGGCGTCAGCCGTTTGCAGAGCGCTTACCGCTTCGGCAAAGCGTCCATCGTTCGCCATACAGAGCGCTTGCGCGATCTTATGCGCTTGCGGATGCTTGGCGAACGGCGCCAGCGGCGGGAAGACCAAATCCATCACCATCGCTCCCGAATTGTCGCTCTTCATCAACTTCAACAGCGTGATGAAGATGAAAAAGTCCTCCTGCTCGCCGCGGTAGAATGCATATGGCTCATCGGCGACGACGCGGCGGTATTCCAGGGTGCAGGCGTCGTCCAGTTCTCCGCTTTCGATCAGGCTTTCGGAATAGCGCAGCAGGGCATTTTTCCAATGGTGGGCGATGCCGTCATTGAAGAGGGCGATGGCTTCGCCGCCGCGCCCTAGCCGTTTGAGAAACTTGGCCTTGGTCAGGGATGCCTGGCTGAAGAGGTAGGAATTCGCGTCCACATCCCCTAGCAAAGCTTCCACCTCCGCCAGCGTTTGGGAATTCTCGTCCGGCGTGTTGGTGTATTTCACCAGATCGTCCAATCCCTTATTCACGGCGTCGGCGTCGTTGGATTTCGTCACAGCATTGAGCGCCAAATCGCGAAAATCGGCGGAGATGGGGCCTTCGTACATTTGCGCCGCTATTGCCGCTTCCCCACTAGCCAAGAGAAGCAAAAGCGAACCGGCAAGCATAAATCGTTGATTCCTTCTCATGTCTAACGCCTCCTGTTCGGATATAATAATAATTAGTTAACAATAATGAAAAAAAAATAGGTCAAGCCATATCGGCAAAATAATTAAAATATTTTTAAAATAATTTGGAGAAATAAGGAGGAAGAGAATAGCGGGCAGCTTTGGGACTTTGGGATTTAGTCTCCCAGTCTCCCAGTCTCAAGATGGCGGGCTACGCTTCGCTTTTAAACCACCCTACATAGCTTGGGGACTGGGGAGTCGTAAGGGCAAGGTTTTTTCTGTTCTTGCTTTTACTGGCTAATGGAATAAGGCTGTGCGTCGATTATTACGGAATGGTGGAATTGATTGGATTAAACGACGCGTCCCATCCACCTTTAATGATAGTACATGAGCAAATAGGGATTATTTACTTGCTTCGAGCAGGTTTGCGATGGTTAAATTGCTGCTGTTTTGGAGGGTTTGTTGCAAGGATTGTTGCCAGGGTTCCGGAAGGACGGCTCTTGCCGCATCCGGCGATTTCAAACCGATCAAGCGCTCCATCGCGTCGGAAACGAGAAGGCGGCTGAAATCGCCGTTGGGATAATAGACGTTTTCGCGGCGCTCCTGGTGGATCAAGCGAACCTGTTCCAGGTCTCGCAAACAGCGCTTGACCTGCTCCTCCGTCCAGCCAGTTTCCTGCCGCAAGTCGGAAAGGGAATATCCGCCTTCCCGCTCGCGGAAATGACGGCATATCTCCAAAAAGATTTTCAAGGAATGAACGGGACGATGCAGCGTAAACCATTCCTTTTGGCGCAGCCGGGCGACGTGTTTGTCGAAGTCCTGTATAGCGCATGCGATCACCGGCCCTAAAAGAAAACAAAGGTAACTGTAATACAGCCAGAGAATGAAGATAGGAATCGCCGCGACGGTTCCGAAAATGCTGTAATAGCTGGACGGCTGCGAGGTTACGTACTTAATGTAGAGATCGAAGCCCACTTTGGCGGCTTCCCAGAGTATGGCGGAAAGGGCGCTGCCCACCAGAGCGGGAAAGAAATTGACGTGCAGATTGGGCAGATAGCGATTGGAGAAGAAGAAGGCGAATAAGGTCAAACCGTAGGAAACGATATGGTTGATCAGCCAGGAAGTCCACTCCTGACCCATCCAGCGGGAAGCGAAGCCGCTGGCTTCGAAGCGGCTGGAATAATAATAGGACAAGCCCAAGAGAATCGGCGTCAACGTCAATAGCAGCCAACAGGCGAGAAAGCGGGAGAAGAGAGTGCGGCGGCGTTGCACAGCCCAGATTTCATTGAAGGCGTGCTCGATGCTGTTGTAGAGACTTACGCAAGTAAGGATGAGAAGAAATAGGGTGACGAAGCGGAGTGCGGAGGCTCTTTGGATGAATTCCAGTATCGTCTGTTTGGCTTCCAGCAATTCGGCCCGCGCTCCGGAAGCGGCTCCGGGAACGAAATGATCGAAGATGAAATCGAATACGCGGTTGCTGAAACTGGAGTTTTGAATTTCGTATTTATTTACCACTCCATCAAAGGGCGATTCCTGAGTGGGAGCGCTCGTATCCGGTTCCATCCGGTATTCTTTCAACTCCGGGTCTTGAAACGTGAAAGCGCTGAGAATAATCAACGAAATCGCGGCGACGGGCACCATAGAAAGAATAGTGGCGTAGCCGCAGACAGAAGCGTGCGCCCATACGCCTTTCTTGTTGAAGATGTTGACCGCAATGCGAAGAACATACAAATATTTCACTACAAAAGAATGGGAGAGCGGACGCTTAAGGAATTCCCGCATCCTTTTCCAGGAGAAGAAACCTATGATCCTACGCAAGAATTGGAGTATGGATTTCAACGCATTGTTATCCTTCGAAATTTATTTCGCCTCGTTCAGCCAAGAGGCGATCTTTTCCGGCGCGGCGGATTCTTTCATTACTAAAAGCGAATCGGGAGATAGAGCGGCGCGATAGGATTGCTTAGCCCATTCCATCGAGAAGACGTCTCCCGTATTGTAAATCAACAAGGGAATAGGAGCCAGCAACGCTTGGGCGGCGCGCACGTCTCCCGCGCGGCGCAGGCCGGGAACGAAGAGGCGCTGCAAGAACGGTTCATCCTCGCCGCTTATAAATTTCGCCGCATCGACGGCGACGGATTGCAATTGCGGAGCGAAAGGCGCGGCCAATAAGCACCATAATCCAGCATCGCCTACGCCCGCCAGATGAATCTTTTCCACTTCGAAGCGCGAATCCAGATAGGCCAGCGAGGTTAAAATATCCTGCGCCCACAAGGCGGTTTCGGTTTGGTTATAAGTGAGGAACATGCTGACGTTTTCGTCGCGCACCGCTTTTTGGAAAGGCGAATCGTACTCTCCGGTCATGAAGACGTCCGGTAAAAACACTTCTTGGCCGCTGTCCAACAACGATTGGAGCAACGTTCCCGGAGCGCCCGTTTGCGGATCGATGAACGCGGATTTCCCCTTTTCATGCACCAGGACGGTTCCTTGCGCCGACTCCGAGGGCTGCTTGGGGATGAACAACTCGCCGGGAATTTGGTCGCCGGCGCCTTTGCGGCCAAGGATGATTTTTTCCACGTCGAAGGCGGATTGTTTCACGTAACCTACCCGCTCGATCGATAAATCGCTGCGGCTGGGAAACGAAATCGACAATACATGTTGCAGCGACGTATGGAAGCGGCGGCGCATGGCTTGGAGTTTGAACTCGTTATCGGGAAAGACTTCTTGCAGCTGATTTTCCGATTGTTCTTTAAAATAATCCACGAGTTGCTGAAGGTTTTTCGCATTGGAGGGAAGATCGCCGGAAAAGACGCGCAAGTCATCGTCTTTTTCTACGGTAAAATCTTGCTCCTTGAATTTGGAAGCGTCTTTTTCTCCTAATACCCAGTCGCCGAAAGCGGCGTAGACGGCTTCCCGGCTGAGACGGTTGTAATTGTGATCCGCGTCGATCTGGATAGTACGCACTTTGTCCTCCGCGCCGAAGAGAGCGTAGATGGAGCGAATGGCGGGGTACTCCACGCGCAGGGTCTCGTTGGTCCAATCGCCGGTGCAAGAGACCATCATCAAGGGGCGCGGAGCCATCATGGCGCCGTACTCGACGTTATTAGCTGCGACGCGAAGGTTGGGGGCGTTCTCGCAGATGCAGCCGCCTTGATAATGGGCGGAAAGCATATTGACGGGCGCGGCGGCTTTGATGCGGCGATCGACGGCCATGAGCGTATAGGTCTGCGTGCCGCCGCCGGAAGCGCCGGTGCAGGCGATGCGTTCCCGATCCACATCGGGCAGGGATTCGAGAAAATCGACGGCGCGGACGCTGTTCCAGAACTGCAAGCCGTGGGCGGAGAGTCCCCAAAGCCATTCCGCCGGGCCGCCCCAGCGATGTTCGATCTGTTTGCTATCCACGTAACCCACCATGTCGATGGCGAAACAGACGTATCCCTGCTTGGCGAAATTGATGCAGCGGCCGGGAATGGAGTTATTGTCCGTATTAACTAAACGCCCTTGTTCCCAATGGCCGTGAGGGCAAAGAACGGCGGGAAAGGGGCCTGGCTTCCCTTTGGGACGATAGAGATTGCCGGTGGCGTAGAAGCCGGGGAAACTTTCGAAATATACTTTTTCCACCGTGTAATCGTCGCGCTCAATGCGGCCGAAGATATTTGCGTTTAATGGCGTTTTTTGCGGTTGGGGAAAAGCGCCCATGCTGACAAAAATATGATCGTTCAGAGATTGTTTTCTTTCCAGCCATTTTTCTCGATTTTGGCCGTAATCGGGAAAAGGATAGAAATCTTCAATTCTTCTTACCGGCTTAAGGCGCCGGTCATTTACGGCTCCATCGGATTTCGGGAAAATTTTGGCGCAATCGAAATAGCGTTCCGGATTCCAATCCGCCGTTTTCGACACTGCCAGCCAGCCCACGGTTTTCTGAGCCAATACGCGGCCGTTCAGGTTGGAATAGACGCGCAGAAAGAGGTTTTGCGGTTTTTCAATAGATATCGTTCCGGCATTTTTCCAGGAATAGGCGCCTTCCTGGGCTTTATCCTTGGGTGGAATGTGGAATATTTTATCCCCGATCAGGATATCAATGGATACTGCATCTTTTGACCATGCCCAAATGGCGTAATCTCCCGCTTGCGCTTGGGGCAAGTTAGCGACGGCGTTCAATGATTGGTTGTCGAGAAGGATGACGTCGCCTTCGCTATAAGCCCCATAAGGAAGAGCCATGAGTCCTAAAACGAAAAGAATGGCGAATCGGGAGTTAAAATGGTGGGCTACGCTTCGCTTTGAGCCCACCCTACAAGTCGCTCTAAATGGAAGAACCATGATTGCTAAAACGAAAAGAAGGGCGAACTGGAAATCGAATCGTTTCATCGTAAAACCTCCATGCCTTTCAGCGATAATTATTCATTCATTTTGAGCAGCCAATATCCACTTATCTTTTAGATTAGTATTGCGCAACCCAAAAACCAATTAAGAGAGGCGCAAAAGATTCATCTATTATTGCGTTATTGAATCACGAAAAGGATCGAATTCCACGAAATTTTGAATCACGGATATCATGGATTCTTTTGGATTTCACGGAAAAAAGCAATTCACGGCGTGATCCCATGCGCCAAATTCTTTTCTTTTTTTCGTGATTTTCTTTTTCTTTTCGTGTTTTCGTGATTCGAAACGGCGATTCCAATCGATTAATTAAACTTTTTAATCCCTCGTAACATGAGTTACCAATACTCTTCTATATGGATATTTCCAGATTCCTGCCGAGTTCCTTTGCGGAAGCCGCGTTCTTCCATCATGGCGATGACCGTTTCGATCATGGCGGGATTGCCGCATAAGAAAATATGGAAATCGTCTGGAGTAATTTTGCGGCCGATCGCTTGTTCCACGAAATCGTTATCGATGAATACTTGCACTCTTCCCGCCAGCCCTTTCCAAGTAACGTCGCCTTTGGGATTGGAAATGGAGGGGAAATATTTCAGATTGGGAAAATAGCGAGCCAGAGAATTCAGTTCGTCGCGATAGCCAAGGTCCCAGGAATGGCGGGCGCCATGC
>JBFMBP010000025.1 GCA_040755155.1 Candidatus Omnitrophota bacterium
TTCTCGAATATTTTCCAAGGCTTCTTCAAATGTTTTTCCTTGAGTGTAGCATCCCTTCAAGGATGGAACGTCCGCCACATAATATCCATCTTCATCCAGTTCGATTATCGCTTGAAAACGGTATGTTGTCATTTTGATTCCTCGCGCTATTTCATGACCATAATTTAATCGCTATAGTATAGATTGCAAATCCTTCATAAAATTGTTGAGCAGCATGCGAATATCACGCGATAAGAAAATCGATATTACTTTTCATCGAACAAATAAGCCATCAGCGTCTCGCATTCGCCGTAATGAGGAATAATCAGATCGGCGCCGGCTTGAATCAGACGGTTTCGCTTCCAATCGTCGATATGAACTTTGCCCACTTCGTCCGATGCTACGCCGACGGCGATGCCCCCGACTTCTTTGGTATTCTCGATTTCCACGAAACCATCGCCGAACGTCAACAACTCGGCGCCGCATAGACGATTGTCGGTCAGAATTTTTTGGATAATCATTTTTTTGGAAAAACTCTTGTAATCGTCCTGGGCGCCGTAAATGTATGGAGCGAAATAGGAGGTTACTTTAATGGCTTCCGACTCGTCCACGACGTACTCGTGATCGGTGCCGCTGGCCAGGTACATGGTCACGCCCCGCTTTTTGAGCGCCTCCAACAATTCGTAAGAGCCGGGCACGACGAAATCATCCGGCTTCAACTCGCCCGATTTCAGCCCCTTAACCCGATATTCGATCCTCTCCCAAAGGCGGTCGAGATACATGCGCTTGTATACCAACGGCTCCTTGGCCGTCCCGCCTCGTTTTTCCGCCTCTTCTTTCAGTTGAATCATTTGATAGATGGTCTGTTTTCCCGTAAGCCGGGTTACGAAATCCCTAACAACATGGAAAAGTTCTTCTTCGCTTTCCGAAGTTCCAGTTTCCTGGAGAATTTCCACGCCCATAGGAATCATGACGTTCTGCCAGCCTTCTCGAACCAGCGAAAGCGTCCCGTCGAAATCGAAAACGGCGTGCTTGATTTTTCCCCTCGTAATGTTTTCATTAATAACTTCAATATGAGTTCCCGGTAAGAAGACGGGGGCTTGAGTAGTGAGCGGCATGTTCAATTTTTCACCATGAATAAAATAAGATGGATTCCGAACCAATCGGTTTTTTTAAATCGTTGCTTATTATCCTCTTAGGATGCCCTTGTTATGGGGAAAGAGCCAATGCGGTTTCCATTGACCTAAGACGATCGAAAAGAGATAATAATTGTATCATGCGCGTTTTCGCCGTAAAAGAGCTTGAAGACGCCGCCTATGGAAGGAATGCCTTCCCTTTCGTCTCATTCGAAGCGTACTATTCGCGTAAATGCGTTATCGTCCCTAGATCTCTACATCGAAAAAGGCTGCTGGCGCCCGTACTATGCTTATCTTTTCCCGCACTGCGATTATTGCCATATTCTCCTTAAAAACAATTCATCCAAGACAAAGGACTATTTTATAATGAGCCGAATCCTGTTTCCCGCAACCATCGTCGATTCTCACAACGAAAGAACCAACGTTCAAAGAACGCGCCGGACGCCGGGCGTTTTGCTGCAAATGAGCGAATATCGCTTGGGGGAAAATATTTCGGACGCCGCGCTCGAAACCGGCGGCCAAGCCAGCCAGGAAATTCAAACCGCCGCCGATGTCTTGAGAACAGGCCTCGAATTTTTGAAGGATTTTTCTCCATCGCCTTGCGTACATTTGACCTATGATGCCGCAAAAAAACGCCAAAACGTCAAAACGGCATGGATGAAAGATCACAACGTTTTGGCGGATTGGCTGGAAGACGATCAAGAACCTTGTCTGCGGCTCGACGCCGAATGGCCTTCAAAAATCGGTTTGCAGGCGGAGAGGAATATCGGCGATCCAACGGCGCGTGGAGCCGCCGTCCTCGGCGCTTTTCTCCATCTATATTTCTTTTCCGCTATGGGCGGCGCCAACCAGCGGGAGATGCTCCATACGCTGCTGGATTTCGCTTCGCTTCTTCCCGAAGCGGATTTGGCCGAACTGCATAAAATTCTCCGCGGCAGGATGATCGACGCCAATAACGCCTTCAGCCTTTTCCTGACGATGGCCAACGATGAAAACCTCGCCCATGAACTCGAACAACTCGACCTGAAGCCCTTGCGCGGCCTGCGCACCGCCGTCCTTTTCGAAGCGGGAAACCGCCTGGAATTCGATCTCTTCAAATTCCGCCGCGCGGGAGGAAAAGGAAAGTTCGAACTTGCCGCCTGCCTGCAAAAGATCGCGGGAAGACAAGAAGGCGCCGTAGTGTTGGAGGAAGAAGCGAAAATCCTCCTGGAGCGCATCGAAGCTTACGTCCATGAAGGAGAAAAAGCCGCTCCGGAAGCTGCCGCTTCTCTTTTGGAAAAAACCTTGAAATGGCGCGATTGGAGCGCATCCTGGCTGCTCGGCCAATTGCGGCTGGATATGCCTTACGATCAATCGCGGGTGGCGAGATTACTATCCGAGCCGATCGAAGACATCGACGAAAAACGCGCCCTTATCAACGAAGCCGTCAGTTCGACCTACGATTTCGAACTGGAGGGAAAGAACATCCTCCGTCTGACGCGCTGGGCGCGCGACAATCATATGCGGCTCGTCGCCGGGCGTCTCAGCCGCGCTTTCGGAAATCAGGCTCACTTGCTATCCGTCTCCAAAATTCTGGCGGATAAAGCGGGCTTATTGCCCCACGCCCGCCGCCTCTATGAAGCAGGCATGGAAGCGCCAGACCTGCAAACCCAAGCCTCCCGCCTGCTGCATTTGATCCAGCAGCGCAAACCCACGCCTTACGCCCAAACCGTGGGCGCGCTCAATCAATTCGAAGAGGCGCTCTTCTCCTATCAATCCAAAGAATTCAAGAAAATGCTGCAAGAGAAGGACGACGCATCCCGCCGCATCGTCGGACGCCCTGGTGCCGAAGCCTGCGGCGAGGTTCTCGACGCCATCCAGGAACGAATCCGTTCGATTTACCGCCTGGCCGCCGCTTTCCGCGGCCAGTTGGAACAAACCCGCAAAGATCCGGCCTCCTACATCGTCTATCTGCAACGCCTGCATCCCGCCGAAACCGTTAACCTGGCCAATGCCAACCTCCTGCGCGACGTGCACCCGGGCAAAGAGGACGATCTGCGCGATCTCACCCGCCAAGGCGGACATTTCACCTATTCCAGCCAAGGTTTAGGCCGCATCCGCCAGGATGGCTCCGATACTGCGGAGGATACGCATTGGATCATTCAGGTTGACGATTGGATCGAAGCCATCCCGCTTTTCATCCACGAGCGCGTCGTTCATCGCACGGTGAAGATCGGATCGGAAGAAACGAAGATCGAAGTGATCGAAACTGAAGTCGATCAGGACGCCATGGAAGTCTTTTTCCGTCTTCACGCCGAATTCTGGGCGCGCAATATCGATGCCGTCATGGATTCCGAACACGCCGGATGCGCCCGCCGGATGCTGGCGCGCCGCGATGAAAAATTAACGCAAATCGCCCAAGACTATCGCCTCGCCCATCCCGACAAATCGGAAGACGACGCCGCAACCTGCGCGATACTGCAATCGCTCGATCTTCACGAAGGCGCCGCCGCCCTCGCCGCCTTGATCGCCGCCGCCTACCGCGAAGGCATTGAGGCCGTCAACGCGCTTGTCGAGCGAGAGGACATTCCCCGCATCGAAGCTTTGGAGCGAACTATACTGGAAAAAACCGATTCTAAAGCCGCCGCCAAGATACAAGCCCTTCTCAAAAAGAAATCCGCCGCCGAAATCGCCCGCGCCAGCCTCGCCGAAATCAAAGCGAGCAAGAACGGTCTGGCGGCGGAAGCGGCGCGGCTGCAATCTCTAATCGATCGTCCTACGCGCCGCGTATCCAGCCTCCATATCCTCACTACCGAATCGGCGGGCATGACGGAAGGCTACGTCCAATCGTGGATCGAAGAAGAAATGGCCCTCTTCAACGTCATTCGCCGCGAGGGACTGGAATCGGAAGTCAAGGAAAGCATGGATCAATACCGGACGCGCATCCTCAGCATCGGCAAAAAAGTCATCGGCGAATTTGGCATGGGCGTCGTAATCGAAGAGGTGATGGCGCAACAGCGTCTGCCTGAACCCGCCGCCGTCCTTACCGTGTTGATGTCGTTCCGCCCGGTTATGGAAGAAGCGGCGAAACTGGCCGTCCTCATCGAACAGGACGAACGTCAAGGAAACCGTAAAGTAAAATTCGACAACGCCGCCGATCCCCAAAGCGTTGACGAGTATATAGAAAAGCATCGATCCAAATTAACGAATATCGCCGTGCAAAAAGTCGCGGCCAACAACGGCAAAGCCTTCGACAAGCGCGTTTCGCAGATGAAGGCCGAAAAACCGAAACTCAGCCTTTACGATTTGCAGAAGCGCGTCATCGAAGCGGAAGCGGATTATCGCGAAGAGATGGAAGCCATTATTCGCTTCGAAGCCCGCAGCCGCATTCTCGACGAACTCGACGCCCGATTCCCCGAACAGCATCTTCGCGATCAGGCGAGAACCTATATCCGCACCCATACCAATCTCTCTAAATCTACGGCGAGAAAAGAAGTCGTCGCCAAACATAAATTCCATGCTCTCGCCATGCACCCCCTGAATTACTACCAGGCGGCCGGCGGCAACAAACGCTATAACCTGCTCTACACGCCCAGCCGCGTCAACCTGGGCGAACGGGAGCGCGATTCCGTCGTCAAATGGCGGCAATGGGTTGGCGGCGCCGACCGTTGGGCCGCCTTGGCGGGTTTCGAATTCTACAACCTCATCAACGAAGGCGGCGTGGAAGAACGCCCTGCTCTCGCCTATGCCGAAATTCAAAAAACCTCGGAAAACGCCCTTTGCGTCACCCATTTCGCTGGATCCAACGCTCTTGCGCTTTTGTGCATGGCCGTGCTCGAAGGCGACGCGGAAGACATGGCCGACCAGATGAACCTGCGCCAAGACCGCCTGATCCCCCCCGCGGGCGAAGGCTATGGCGGTTACTGCGTTCCTAAAGACGGCCTCTTCCTCGCCTTCGTCCTTTCGCTGCGCAACGAAGTGAAACTGCGCCAGATGGGCATCCCGGAGCGCTTCCACAGCGGCATCATGAAGATGGCCAAAGAAACGCTGCTGCGCCAGAACGATTTCGAATCCCATTTCGAATGGCAGCGATGGGCGGCGAACAAATTATTGAAATATTCGGAACTAAAAAAGTATTTCGATTTCAAAGACGATCTTCTTGTCTTTCACATCGCCAAAATCGCCCGCGCCATCGAAAACCTCGGCCAGCCCTGGCATGAAACCACCGAAGGCTCGAAACTGGTCGCCAATCTCGCCGCCCAATGGGGCGTGGACAAAATGATTATCAGGGCGGAGCAAGTTAACCGCTTCATGGTTTTCTATAAAGCCTGGTTGATTTACGACGCCATTCGCGAAGCCAAAGCGGAAAATCCCAACTGTCCGGCGGAAGACGAAGCCGTCATCGCCCTGACGGCGGAATACAAGCCCGTACAGGACATACGCTATTCCACGGGAATGCGCTTGTTCGAAATACTCGCCCAGACCGGCGAACATCTCACGCACTCGCTGGATGAAGAAGGACAAAACCTGGCCTATTTAATGTTCCATGGCTTCGATCCCGATACGGATCATCCCGTCGGCCAACGGGCTTTGCGGCAACTCTATTCCTCGTTCCAACTTGGCGAAGCAAGCCAGGAGACGTTGAATCGGCTCAAAGAAGCCTTCCCGCCGCACAAAGCGCCGGGAGACATCGTCATGACCTCGGTCACTATGTCCTCCACGCAAGACATGCTCTATTACTCCAGCGATGCGAAATTAGATGAAATCGCCAACCAGGCGCAAGTCATTCTCGGCGACTACGGCCTGACGGAAGAACAGATTCGCGCCAACGCTTCCGTCTACGGCGGCCGCTTGCGCCGCTGGGGAGGCGTCAAGCCATTGCCTCCCAAAGAACAAGACGAACTCGCCGCCGCTCTCGGCGGTAAAATCCATGCGCTGGTCTTGAAGATGCGCGGACCAGGACGCGATTACGAGCGCGATATTCAAGGCATTGACGTTCTCAATACCGGCATTCCCTTTCCTGAACTTCTCGCCTTGCTCGACGACATGCCGAAAGTCGTCTCCCTGATGCGCAACGGCAATCCCTACAGTTCGCTAGCCATCGCCGACGGCGCCGCCGGACGCGCCCGCCGCGCGCTAACCTACCTCGATGTTCAACTCTTCTTCGCCGCTTGCGAAAAGATCGGACGCCAGGGCGTCTACCGCGCCATTGGTTTGGGCAAACGCAACATCGACCGCCTGCGCGCCGAGATGCGCCGCAAGCGCGAACGCGCTCTCCGCTTGTATGAGGCCGTCGCCGCCGTCATCAAAGCGAAGGATGACAAGTCCAGAGAGAAAACTGCCGCATCCGCCCTCGAACTCTACCGAAAGTTGCGCGATGAGGTCGCCGCCGCCGACGAGGCGGGCAAGGCGCTTCGCGAAGAAGAGAAGATGAAGCGTTATAAAAAATGGAAGAATCGCGATTACTATATCAGCCAGGCGCTCGCCAAGATCGGCGCCGGGCTATCGCTTTCCCAAGCGGATTTCGGCGTCTGGACGGCGGGCGTCGGCGGCCTCTTCGCCCTTTGCGGCGAATCCGAAGCGGCGATTAGCTCCATGCGGGAAACCTGGACGCAGGCCGTGCAAATTCTAGCCGCTTTCGACGCCGCCGCCGAACATGTCCACTCTTTCTCTTCGGAAGAACAGAACGATTTGATGAAATGCGCCGTTCGTCCCGAGTACGTCCCGGAAACGCAGCGCTTCGCCCAGCAGATGCTGGTGGAATCATCCAGCAAGGCGGTGGAAATCGCCGCTCGCGAGGCGCTGGAAAGGCGCAAGGCGCTCAAAGTCCGCGCCGAACGCGCCCGTGCTTTCAACGACCGTGAGGACGGCTTCCGCGAAGCCTTCAAAGACGGCGCCGCTCTCTCTTTTGAAGTCTCTTGGCAGGAAGGGCAAAAATGCCTCGCCGCCATCCGCAAGGATTTGGACGCGCTGATTGCATTGAATGAAGACGGTCCTCAACGCAAAAAACTGCAATCTCAAATCAACCGCTCCTTCGGCCAGGTCATTGGCCATACGCGCTCCAGCATCGCCGATCTGGTCGCAACCATCATGCCGGAAGCGGATGAAGAACAACGCTCCATGAAGCGTCGCATACTCGACGACCTGGCGATTCTCTATACCGGACGCGAGATTATTTTTGAAGATTTAAAGCGGCTTGCGGGCGGCTACGAAGATATCGGCGGCTTCGCCCGCCTGGCGGAAGCGGCCAATGGCGATCGCGCGATCCTCGATAAAATCGCCAAAGCCATCGAACTCTTCTACATTACCTTCGCCCTGGCTCAAACGCTGGAAAGCGCCCTCGCGCTTCCCGAAGAAGTGGATACAGGCCTCTTTTGGAAAAACATCACCGACTTCTTCGCGGAAACCATCAACGATCACTGGTACGAATATTGGCCTTGGGCCTACTCCCGCGGCGTCGGCTTTCTCGCTATTCCTCGCGAAGATCGCTTCGCCTTGGCCGTCGAACGGCATGCATGGCTATACGATTATATCCGCCTCTTGTTCGTCCATCGTACGGAATTGAGCCAATGGAACGCGGACGACCGCGACGCCTTGCTTGGCGATTTCACCTCGGGCAAATGCTTGACGGGCATCGGCGCCGGAGCTCCCAACGAAATGGAATTGCGTTGGCGCGCTTACAACCAACTGCGCGAGCTGGCGTTCCTCAAAGGCGATGGCTTCCTCATGCCTTTAGTCTTCCACGAATTCGATCCCGCCATCATCGAAGCCGACAAGCGCGTCAACGTCGTCTTTCTCTTCCCCGCCGGACGCACCCACGTTTCGCGGGCGCTGCGCGAGGGGCCTTCGCTTAACGCGGAATTGCAGGAGAAAAAACATCCGGGAACCAATTTCCTCATCACCCGCAACGGCGAATTCGCCGATGTGGAAGCAGCGAAGCGCAAGGCGCTGCTGATCGAAGACGCGCATCTCTACATCAGCGAAAAGGAATTCGCGGAAGCGTTGACAATTCATAAAGGCTTAAAGAAGGATGAAATCAAACAACAAATTCAAGCCGCGAAAGAGGAAGGCCGCCTATCTCCGAAAGGTATCCGCGTCGCGGTTCGCTTCGGCAAGGACGGACAACCGGCGCCCGTCGTCGTCGGTGCGTTGATTCCTTTCCACGGCCATCCCGTCTATATCGGCGGACAATCGGAAGCGGAAGGAATGCCCGCCACCATCCAATCCCGCGTCTACACCGACGTTACTTACGACAAATCCCTCTATCCACAAATCTTCATCGAAGGAACCGGCGTGGAATTGCCGCCGGAAATCGATTGGATGAAGGAATGGAATCTGGTATTATCGAACAAAGAAATCCTCGAACGCATTGCCGAAGGCTTGCCCTCGGCGAACTACGCCGGTCTGCGCGCCTTCGCCAAACAGCATCCCATCATTCTCATCAAGGGAGCGGCGGAATCCGGCGCCCGCAACCTGAAAGTTTTCGAAGTGCAGGACGACCGCACGCGCATCAAGGAAGACGAACTGCGCGCCGCCGCCCAATTCGTCGCCGACGTCTCCCGCTCGCAAAACGCCGTTATCCAGGCGGCGGTCTTCGCTTCGCCGGAACTGTGGGCTTCGCCGGAACTGATGGAAAGTTTCGTCGACCGCCAAATTTTGGAATGGAACACGCCCGTCAATCGCGACTCATATCCCCGCTCCCAGATTTACGGCAGCATGAGAATCGTGGCTTCTTCCTCCCATCCCGGCAAGAAATACGACACGGCTTTCGCCATCTCTCTCATTAGCTTGCAAGTCGCCACAAACGTAGGGCGGGGAGGAACGCTGGAAGCGCTGCGCGAAGAGGATATCCAGCCCCAATTCCGCAAACAGATCATGAAAGGCCTGCACGCCGAAGGCCCCAAGGTCATGAAGGCCATGACGGAATTCGTGAAGAGATATGGGCCGGAATGGGAAAAGAAAAACAACGCCAAGATCGGCGATGACCTGCGCGGCGTCTCCTACGGCTGGGCCAATTACCTGATGAGCGACTACGTCATCTTCCCTGTCTACAAGCGCAATGGCCGCTTGGTGGACATTCTTCCCCGCATCGACGAGAATGGCCGCCGCATCGGTTCCATTCCCATCCTGCAAGACGAAGAAGGCCGCTTCGAGGGCGAGATCGCCGATTGGAAATTCATCCACCTCGAACCCAACGTCGGCATCGGCCTTTGGGACCGCTTCAATCTGCGCGAGGAAGTGCGCGAACTGCGCGCCAGCCAAAAAGAGAAGCGTCCCTTCGATTGGAACAACATCGGCGTCAGCGACCGCATCGTTATGCGCAACTACGTCTTAAGCGGCGAGGATTATTTAAAAGCCAATTTCGGCAAACAAGGCATCGACCGCCAGGCCGTCAATAACGCTGTCAAGAAATAATCCCTTCCCCTTTGGGATAGAGAAAGGGTGGGTCGAGCGAAGCGAGCCCCACACTAATCTCTAATTATTGGTCGCTATTCCCTGTTTTCTGAATTATTGTTTATCTTCGCGGATGCGTTCCATATAGGCCATCCCTATCCGTTTTTCTTTTTTCTCGTCGCCGATTTGTTTTTTCATTTCCCTTAAAATTTCCGGATCGAATGCAGGCTTGCCTTCTTTTTGCCGTTGCAGCCGTTCTCTGAATTGAGCGGTGATATTGAAGCCTCCTTCTTCGATGCTTTCTTGAATCGGTTTTGGAACGGAGATCGAATCGACTTCGTTTTTCTCCAACCATTGTTTTTGAATCCAGCTATGGAGAAAGCGATGGTTGAGATGAATGCCGTTTACCGGTTCGATTTCCTTCATGACTTCGGCGGCGGGACAATAATCCGAACCGGATATATGGATATAGGCGTATACGGCCATGAGAAGATCGAGTTCCTTTTCTTCGCATGTCTTGCACGAGACGTCCCGGTCGTCGATGGATTTCATTTTTTCGCAGATGATGCACCTTCTTGTTTGCATATCATCTCGCCTTTCCTCACGTCGAAAGCGCTTCAGGCTTCGGTTGGCCGCATGGTATCGAGCCATCTCCAACCGGCTGGATTGAATTAGCCCCAAATCTTTGGATGTACAAAGTTCGGATAATTATAAATAATACCAAAATCAAAAGAAAAACGATATTTTTCTCTCCATCATTTTAAGTAGATTTTGGGAAATTGGCAAATCGTCTTTTCCATTATCCAGGGAAAAATAATTTTTTTCTCACTTTTTGTTTCTTTTTAATCCAGGTGACGACATTTAGATGGATGATACGGGATGGAAGCCGCCATGGATCGGCAAGTCAACTCTTCTAAAACGCCTCGATGAACGTAGGGTGAGTCGAGCGAAGCGAATCCCGCCGTGTTTGTAAAACACTCCAATTTCTGTCTGAAATAGCCCGCGAATTGGGTAAGGGTTGTTCTTAAGCCAAAACAAATCCCTTTATAATACCGTTTGCCATTTGATTGGATATAGCGCCAACATCATTGTGAGGAGGGTGAAGCTCTTGCCGAGCCGAATAGATGCTATAGTTCGCCAGGAGGCTCCTCCTCCCATCCTTTCCACTGCCTGTGATTCAAAACCAAGAGTATTTCGTATTAGTTGTCGAATCGCCCGAAAACGGTTTGTCAGGAGCAACCCACCCACGGTTCGCGGGCTATATCAGGCAGAAACTGAGGTTTTTCAGAAGAGCCGAGCATTTTTTGATATTCCCGACTCGGCAGGAGCCTCGCCCTCCCATCTTGTTTGAATGCGAATTTGGGGAGGGCGAATCTCCTGATGAGCCGCCCACCCGTAGTTCGCGGGCTATACCAGGCGGAAACCAAGGGTGTTTCAGAAGAGTTGCGCTATTAAGCGCGAAGACGAAATCTTCTCCGTAAAAATTAAAGGGGCGTTTGGCGAAGTGGAGATTAAATTCGTGCAAATCCCGGCGGACGAATTCGTCATGGGGTCTCCCCGCAGCGAAAAGAATCATGAAGACGATGAAGCGCCAATCCACAAAGTGCAATTCAGCAAACCGTTTTATTTGGGAATATACGAAGTGACGCAGGAACAATGAAAGCAGTAACGCCGAGGTGGCAAGGGCAAAGTTGTTTTTGCCCTTGAAAATAACGCAATAAATCAAGGGCAGATAAAACCTCGCCCTTGGCGCCCGCCGCGAAGAAGCGAGACAATGGCGTTTGTATCTAAAAGGAAGCGATCATTCCCACTCATGGCGTAATTCTTTTTGGGCGGTCAAGGCGTCGCCTTGCCATGCCAATTGGCCGATCAATGCGGAGAAATCGTAGCGCGGCGGAATCGGTTCTTCTTCCCTTTGAGGTTGAATCACCATCACGACATCGACCGGTCCAGGGCGTAAAAAGGTAGGAACTTCCAAGGAAAGGCGTCCCTTATCATCGATTGCGCCCTGCCATTTCATGATTTTCATCATTTCCCAATCCACCTTTGGTTTAATCGGTTAAAGATAGATTATAACGCAAAATAACATATCGGGCGGGGCTGGTAAGCGCAAGCCGAACGTCCCACCCAGGCGGCTCTGAAAATCATTCGGATCGAATTATACAAAAATTGTCAAACTTTGTATTAATGGATATAATGGGGGAAACCTTTCGGAGGTATCCCGGTTATGCATGTTTCTCTAACAGAACGCCTTCAGGAGTTTGTAAAAGAGAAGGTCGAAAGCGGCCTTTACAATAATTCCAGCGAGGTGATTCGAGAAGCGCTTCGTCTTATGGAGCAAGAAGACCAACTTCGCAAAATCAAACTCGACCGGCTGAGAGACGCCATCCGTCTGGGAGACGATCAGTTAGCCCGCGGAGAGTACAGCCCCCGCACAATCGACGATATTATCGCGGACAACGAAGCCGCCGTTAGAAAGACCCGCCGATCATGCCGCGATACAAACTCCTAAAAGCCAGTGAAGCCGATCTGGAGGATATCTGGAAATACACTTATGAATCGTGGGGAGGTCGGCAGGCAAGCAAATACCTGCGGCAACTGAAAAAAAGGATCGAAGCGCTTAGCCGCAACCCCGATATCGGTTGGCAACGCGATAACCTTTCTAAAGGGCTTATGTGTTTTCGCGAAGGCCGCCATCTTATCTTTTACCGTAAATTGAAAATGGGAATCGTCATTATTCGAGTGCTGCACGATCGGATGGATGTTCCCGAAAGAATCAAGGAAACCGAAGAATAAATTTTCCCCAAACCGCTTCGCTTTATAGAACTCCCGGCCAACGAGAGAATCCGCATTTAAAAAATCCGCACATTACGCCCGTTTGAATATAAACGAATTGGTTGTAAGATGGGCCGAAAAAACGCGGCCCATCTTACTTTTTATCTTTCCTCATATCTCCGTCGTAGAACCTAAATCTTTCCACTCGATGGTTCCCGGCTCGTATTTTCTCTTTTCCCGATTGTACATGGCTTGGTGGCCCATCAAGGCTGTGAGGGTGGCGAGGCGGGCGGTTTCGACGTTGCTGTTGGGCTTTTCGTTTTTGCGGATATGCTGGGCGAATTGTTCGAACTGCTGGAAGGAGCCGTTGTAGTAATCCGTCGCGTCGGCGGCGCGTACGATCTCGCCCTTGCGGGGATGCAGCGTTCCCTGCGCCAGGTCGACGAGTCCTTCATCCTTGAAAACCCAAAGTTTTTCTCCCGGCCCTTCGCCCAGTTTTTCCATTTTGGCCATGCACAAATCCGCAGGCATACAGGAAAAATGGGTGTAGGAAAGAATGACGCCGTTGGGGAATTGAAAACTGAGGCTGGAGTGATCTTCGGCCAAATGGGGCGGCAATTGGGGATATCGCTGCGTGGGCTTGTATTCCACCGTAATCGCGCCCATCGCGGAGCATTTGGCGGGGTGGGTTCCCATCACCCAGGTCATGACGTCCATATGGTGGCAGGCTTGCTCGACCAGTTTGCCGCCGGACAACTCCACGTCCATCACCCATCCCCCCGGCTGGCCGGGGAAATACCAATGGCCTTGCAGGAATGTGATATTGCCGAAGCGGTCGGATTGGGCTTCGGCGATGGTTTTGAGAAAGGTGGGATTGTAGCGGCGTTGAAAGCCCACTTGATAGATTCCCTTCGATTTGCGGGCGGCTTTGACGATGGCGTCCACTTTTTCCACTGTGCAGTCCATCGGCTTTTCGCTGAAGCAATGAAGGTTCGCTTCCAATATGGGAACGACGCATTTGGCGTGATTGCCGACTTCCGTGCAGACGACGACGGCGTCGAGGTTTCCCTTGTCCAGCATTTTGCGGAAATCTACAAAACCTTCCGGTTTGTGACCGTCCTCTTTAGCGACGCCGATCCCTCGATCGACTTTTTGTTGGATCAAATCGCAGAGAGAGACGATTTCAAAATCCGTAATGCGGGCGTAAGATTTCAGGTCGGACGTTCCCCGGCCTCCAAGGCCGATCTGAGCCAAACGAATGCGGTCGTTGGCGCCGAAAACCCGGCTGGACGTTCCAACCATCATCGCCGCCGCGCTGGCGGAAGAAGCCTGCATGAAGGTTCTGCGATTCACGTTTCGATTCGTCATGATCGATTGTCTCCTATCCATATCGTATTGCGAACGGACTTTGCCGGATCAAAGTGGAAAAACCGTTCGAACTATCTTTCCTTGGAAAGACTCTTGCTGTCAATACAAACGGGGATTTAATAATGCAAACG
>JBFMBP010000026.1 GCA_040755155.1 Candidatus Omnitrophota bacterium
GCCGCCCCAAAAAGGCGATCATATCCGAAACAAGCCAGAAATCGGGATTGTATAAATATTCGAGAGCGATTTTTTCCAAGATAGGATGCATTCGATACTCTGCGATTTGAGATAATAGGCTTTGGCGGCAAGTGTAAATACTTTTCTCGTCACATTCTTTTCGTATCGCACATTCTGCAAAATCTTCATCCCATCGCAGAAAATACGCAATCAAAATCGCTTTGTAGCCGCAATTCATTTGTTCTCTCTTCGATTGATAAATTTCCCTAATTGTTGGCAATACTTCGCGGGTTGCGAACCGTTCCACTAATTGGCAAAGGATTTGCGCTTCCGTCCCTACTCCACCTCGCCTCCAATTATCATATAGATTCTTGGCGATGGCTTCTTCGACGCCTGGCAACGTCTCATCCGGCAAAAGGCCCAATGCGCTCATATGAAAGCGAGGCTGTGGATTTTGTATCTCTTGCAAAATCAATTCACGCCCTTCATCCGGCGAATTCTGATAGAGGCGCTTTAAAGCCATATCGCAGACGGATTGGTTCAACGAATACGCTTGCGGAGGTTGAGTGCATAATTTTCGTAAAACTGGAAGCATCGCCGGTCCAGCAATTAAACGCCAACGCTGGCCGAGCAAGTCCAATTGCATATTAGTGGGTAACGAGAAAAAAACAGTGGCGATATCTTGAGAAAAGGTTCGCCATAGATCGGAAAATTCCGGATCGTTGGCATAACGTTTTCGGGAAGCGGCGTGTTCGCTTACCGTACTCAAACTTATCGCGCGCGCTTTCTCTTCTTTCTTCGGTAAGGCGGAGATCAATTGCAGCCAACATTCTTTCTCGATGCGATCATATTCATCTTGCTGCTTTTTACTTAATTCTTGTCGTATTTTTCCCTTCTCTTCATTACCTGCTTCGTAAGGAGGTATGGGTTGGTAAGAAGTTAATAGCATCTTTAAAAAAGCTAGCGATTGAATAAAAGGATAGGTAATAGCCTGCTGCGGCGCCTTCAAAGCCTCTCTCATTTTCGCTTCGGCGAATTGGGGATTGGGAAAACTAATCATCCCATAGAAGAATTCACGCTCGAGCAACCCATCAACCGTTCCAAATCGCCGAATGATCTCCATCGCCGATTCTTTCGTCCCCAAAAACCGAAGAACGCGAGCTGCCGCCATTCGTTTTTCGTAGTCGCCATTCGTTCGAATTTCCGATGTAGAATCCAAAACGGCGGCGGCTTCGCGCAGGGCGCCTTCCCGCCATTTCTCATCAGGAGAAAGAATATCCATTTCGATGATATTGGAAACAATGAAAGGATTCGGCTGTAAATTGGAGATGACTTTTTGAAGCTGTTTACACATTATGCTTTTTGTAACGACGAATACCTTATAATGGCCAGGTTTATCGAAGCGAAGCCAATCGTTGAGATCGACGACGACGGGAGTGAAGTTTTCCAATAATTTAAAATAAGCGCTTCCGCCTCGAACGCCCCAATTCGAGATTACGCTGCGACGATAAATATCCAATGGATCAATAACTCCTTCTTCCACATCTACATAAAACTTATCATCTAGCAACTCTCTCTTAGGATATGCCAACGCTTGAAAAGAATAGGTTTCCGGCAAGCGACAGGAGAACGACCATTCGATGGGAATGATTTCCCCTTGATTAAACGCCTGCTTCCCATCTTTAAATTGGATAGTAAATTCCACTCCTGCCGGATTATCTGCCAAAACCTGGCGATGCCGTTCTTCGAAGGACGTATTCGTCTTATCCTCAGCCGATGCGATAATCTGACCGCAGGACAGTAAAAATGCTCCCAAGCATACGAATTGAAATCGATAATTCTTTTTCATTTTTCCCCCTCTTAATTGTGCGAAAATGGAATTGTTATAATGATAACGTTTTTCCGTATGAAACAATAACAAAAAATTCGGTGGACATTGCTCTCCATCTTGGCGGCGATTCGTTTTTCCCTTCTCCGCGTGTATACTTGCCTTTCGCTGGCGCTTATCTTCGGCGCCGATTCCATCCTTGGCATGAAGGACGATGATTTCTATTTTCGACGGTCAGTTGCGTTTGGGCGGGCGAGTCATTTTTTCCGGCCTTTCCTGGCGCATAGGGGATAAAGATCGCATCGGGCTGGTCGGTCCTAACGGGTCCGGCAAGACCTCGCTTTTGCGCGTTCTCATGGGTGAATATTCGCTGGAAAAGGGAACTGTGGAGCGCTCCCGCAGCCAGCGCATCGGCTATCTTCCTCAAGACGGCTCGGAATTGCCCGACCGCAGCGTCTCCGAAGTGTTGATGAGCGCCTTCGA
>JBFMBP010000027.1 GCA_040755155.1 Candidatus Omnitrophota bacterium
AATCCTTCTTCCTGAGTAAACTTGAACATAAGCGCGTATCCTTTCTTTTGGGCTTTTCAGCCTTCTTCGCTTAAGGAAAGGGTACGCTGCTTTTTCTTTCCAATCCACACCTTTAGGTTATAACTCCATCCCATTCTAAAAAATTACAAATATATTCGTCGGTCCCATCGTATTTGTATAGTTGAATCAGCCAATCCAATTTATCTTTATCAATTCCCAATTCGATGGCGCGAACAATCATGGCGTCAGAAACTAATCTAACTTTATGTCGATAAACCTGAGTCGTCATGTGATACTTTGCAATGATGTATTGTTCAAGCGTGTAAATTCCGTCACGAGAGACGGCTAAAAATTTTTCATCTATTCCGGTGTATTTTTTAATCGTGTCGATCATTCGTTCAATATCAAAAACGCCGTATTTCACTCCGCAATAGTAACTATCTCGCAATAAATAATCTTGTTTATCGGCATCCAAAGGGCCCGATACAATTCCTTTCAATATTGGATCGCATAAATCTCCTGACAATATACTAATGATTTTCTCACGTTCTCGTTCACTTATAATTTTTGCAAGTTCAGCATTCTTCGAAATAATATCGCGAGTGATTTGTTCGTGAAATTTTTCTTTTTTCCCGATTTTTCGGGGGTCAAAAAATTTTTCTAAGATATTTTCCGAGACATGAGAAAAAGGGCCATGACCAATATCATGCAATAAAGCGGCAATTCGAATTAATTCGATTTCTTCTTCATCTTTTAGAAGATTTTTCGCCATTCTTCCAGCAATGTGTTTAACGCCGAGCGAATGTTCGAAACGGGTATGCATGGCTCCTGGATAGGCCAGAAATGCCATCGCAAGTTGTTTAATCCTTCGAAGGCGTTGAAATACTTTCGTATCGATGATTTGTTGTTCTTTTTCGGTTCGCTCGATAAAGCCATGTATAGGATCGCGGATTTCTCTCATCTCGTAATGACGTTTCATCTGAAAAAGATTGAACATGATTTATTCATCACGTTTTATTTTAGTGCTTTCGAAATAATAATGATACGGTAAGAAAGCATTTTTGAATGATATACGTTACAAAATAACCATAGCGTCGCCGTAGGAATAGAAGCGGAAGCGGTTGGCTATGGCGAATTCATAAGCCTTTCGGCGCAGGTCGTTTCCCAGGAAGGCGGAGACGAGGAGGAGGAGCGTCGTGCGGGGGAGGTGAAAATTGGTGATCATGGCGTTGACGATGTGGAAAGGGCGGCCGGGATAGAGGAAAATGTCGGCGTTTCCCGCTCCGGCGGTGAGTTTTCCCGGAGCGGCGGCGGCGCTTTCGAGGATGCGGACGGCGGTGGTGCCGACGGCGACGACGCGGCGGTTTTGGGCTAAGGCGTTTGCGACGGCGTCCGCCGTTTCTTGGGGCAGAAAGTAGGCTTCGGAGTGCATACGGTGATCTTCGACGCGCTCGCAGCGCATGGGAAGAAAGGTGTCCAGTCCTACGCGAAGAGTGGCCTTATGAATTTGGATGCCTTTTTCTTGCAGAGCGGCGAGGAGTTCCGCAGTGAAGTGGAGTCCCGCCGTGGGGGCGGCGGCGGAGTCAAGGCGTTCGTTCGCTTGGGCGTAAACGGTTTGATAGCGTTCTTTGTCCAGATCGGAGAACTCGCCGTCCTGGCGAGCGATATATGGCGGCAGGGGAATATGGCCGTGGGCGGCGAGGGCGGTTTCCCAATTGCCCTGCCATGAGAACTGGACGATGAATTCGCCGTCGCCGAGGGATTGAATAACATCGGCGTAGAAGGAAACGGAAAAGGCGACGCGGGTTCCGGCTTTGAGGCGGGAGGCGCGGTAAGCGATAATGCGCCAATTCTCGCGATCAATGCGTTCAAGAAGCAGCATCTCTATGGCGGCGCCGCCGGGTACTTTTTTTCCGAATAAGCGGGCGGGGAAGACGCGGGTATTGTTGAGGACGATGACGTCGCCGGGAGACAAATAATCGGGCAATGATCGAAAGCGCGATTCATGTATGCCGCCATCAGCCCGTTTGACGACGAGCAAGCGGGATTCGTCGCGGCGTTCGGCGGGGAATTGGGCGATCAGTTCGGGAGGCAGATGGTAATCGAATTGGTTAAGTTCCATTTGGTTTTTTTAGGATCGATCGTCAAGATTTTCGTTCATTTCCCCCCGCGCGAGCCATATCCTGGAGAGAGGAATTGTTTTCGCAGAATTAAAAAACATAAAGCAACGTCAACGCCATCCTCCGAAAATATTCAATAGAATCGTTAAAAGAATGGAGAGAACGATGCAGGTTACGATAGGAAAATAGAAACGGACGTTTTCGCCTTTGTAATCGATGTCGCCTGGAAGGCGGCCCAGGAAGGGAATATGGGGCGCCAGGAGGAAGACGCATCCGATCAAGATAAATAGTGCGCCGATGACCAGAAAGAGTTTTCCTAAACTGGGAGACATAGGATGTTCTCCAAAATGACGAATCGCGGAATAATACCAAGTATTTTTAAGAATGTGACTTAAAATTCCCTCGCCCTCTGGGAGAGGGCTAGGGTGAGGGGATTATAAGTTTAATAATATCAACCCTCACCTAACCTCTCCCCATCTTGGGAGAGGGATTTAAAACCAACAATCTCAATGCAGGTTGGTATAATTCTATTGATTCTTTTCATCGAATTTGAGATGGTATTCATGCGGAGGCGCATGGTAAGGAAAAATTCCGCGCCTTTCCGGGATGAGAAGATAAATAGCGGCGGCGTTCGCTTCGCTCGGCCTATCCTGCGTTATCTTATGTCATCCTGTTCCGTTCCGAAGGTATAATTATACACGGACGCAAGAGAAGAGGAAATTGCGGCAAGTTGGGAGCTGGAAAATGCCGGTGGAGCTTTGCATCCAGAATCGGAAGGCTGGTTTTCGTCAGGTGGAGCAGCGGCCTCTGCGCCGGAATGAGATTCGGATCAAGACGCAATTGACGGGACTTCGGCATGGGGACGATCTGTTCCTATGGAAAATGGCGGGTTGGAACGATCATTCCGCTCCCGTGGCTCCGTTAACGTGGGGCGTGGGAGAAGTGGTGGAGGTGGGATCGGAAGTGGATCGGTTTGCGGCGGGAGATATGGCGCATGGGCCGATGCCGCACCGGGATTATCACATTTTCCAGCAGGATGAAGCCTATCCCTTGGCGTGGTTGAAAAAGAAATTTTCCGTTTTCGCCGATCCGGGAGCAGCGGCGCTGCGTTGCATTCATGCCAGTGGATTGAAGTATGGAGACCGGATGGCGATTTTCGGGATGGGGGCGGTGGGGCTGATGGCGGCGCAATACGCTCTGGCGAGCGGGGCGGGCGAGGTGATCGCCGTGGATCCGTTGCCTTCGCGCCTCAAAACGGCGCAGAATTTAGGAGCGCATACGACGATTCAAAATTCGTTGGGTGAGGGAGATCGATGGGAAAAGCTGGCCGATCTGGATTCTGTCGTGGAACTATCGGGAACAGACCGGGGATTGAGTCAGTGCATTCAGGCAGCGCGATGCGGGGGAACCGTAACGGCGGGAGGATTGCATTATTCGGCGGAAGCGGTGGAGGAGGCGCGGAGAGAATGTTTGAAAAAAGGAACATGCTTTATAGAAGCCGAGAATTATCCCGTGCGGGCGGATTTGGAGCGCATCGTTCTGAAGAGCTTGGCGGATAAAACTGTGATCGTTTGGCCGATCCTATCGCACGTTTATTCTTTTCAGAATGTTTCACTGGCTTTGCAAAAGATCGAACAAGAGCCGGAGAGCCATATCAAAGTATTATTGGAATACGATTGATAATCCCCCTATATTTACCTCTATTTTCCGCCGCCGATAAAGATAAGGTTCGCCATTTGTAAATCAGGATGACGAATAGAATGGCGCTGACGATTCCTGGCCATATCGCTAGGGGAACGAGAGCGAGATGCAGCCAGACGGCGGCAATAGCGAGCATTGGAAGCCAGCGATTAATTTTCCGCAATTCGGCGAATCCGGCGGCGGCGAGGAGGAAAACGGCGGGAAAAGCCAGGAAAGGCAGCCGGAAGAAATCTACGGCTACCAGCATAGGCAGGGTGGAAAAGAATACGTGCGTTAGACATACGCAAGTTAAACGTTTTGGCGCACTTATAATTCCGACAGCGGCCGGTCCCCATAAGCAGGGAAGCATTTCGCGGTAAATTTGAGAAGATAGAAGAATCGAAAAGCCATGTTGTTGAAAAATGCCCTTTAAATCTTCGCCGGTTAATGACAGCGATTCGGGCGGGGTGTTCATTATGGCGAAAAAATCGGAATGGATTTTAGGCCATAAATCCCAAAAAAAGCCGTAAATTAGAATACCAGGGATTGAGCTGAGAACCACGGGAGCCAGAGATCGCAACGGTTGTTTTCTCACCCACCAAGCGGCGGCGAGTACGGGAACGATGGCGAGAGATTCGGGCCGGTTCAAAGCGCCGAGGGTGACGCCGGCCGTCGTAATGCCGAGATTGGCGGTAATCGCGCCAAAGAAAAAGAGAGATAGACATAAATAGGTCATAGGGTCGGGAAACCAGGCGTGAGCAATGATAAACCGCGCCGCCGGAGCGAAAAAAAACGCCGGCAGAAACGCCGCCGCGATTCCATCCGAAAGCTTAAAAAGTTTCAGAAGAGAAAAAATGAGAAGGCCGCTGGCAAAAAAGGAGACAAACGCCACGGCCCGGAAGCCTGTATCGTAAGCGAAGGGCAGGAAATGTACGATCAACGGCGTGAGGAGGCGGCTGCCGTGAGGCATGGCGTAATATTGATAAGGAGATTTCGCCATTTGCACGTAAATAGTAACGGTGTTATTGCCGCTTAAAGGGTGGAAATAGAATGAGGAGAGCGTTAAGAGAAGAGAGACCGCCGCGCCGAAAAAGAAGCTGGATCGCGAAATATTTTCGATGTTATTCGCAATAGGTTCGGGGGAAGCGTTTAGGAATGGCGGCAGCTTCATCGATCATCCCTCAATGAGCGCGAGTTTGACTAAAAATAAATCAGTGGGAATCAAGGCGTAAAAAGTAATGTAGAAAAAATCCGCTTGCTCCCAAGAGTATAAAAATTGGTCTTCGGCGAAGAAAACAGGATTAGGAATTCCGTTGAAATAATCGTTCTTCGGCATAAATTCAATTCCAGGTTGGCGCAAATTAGCAATTAATTCTTGAATGTTGGAAGATTCTTCTTTTCCAAAACCAAAGATCAACTTGGGACTTCCTTTATAGGTGATATGAGGCAGGATGGCGATTCTTCTTTCCTTATGAGGAGAGGCGATCATTTGTTTGGGTATTTTAAATAAAACGGCTCCATTTTGGTTCAATTGGATGTGAAGTCCCACATTGTTTTGGTTTTTTTCTTTTTGGAACCAATTGATCTTTTCCATTTGGCCGAACATCTGGATGGGAGAGTTTTCTTTTGACGACTCCGCGTAGATTTTTTGCAAAAGATCGGATTCAAGAAGCGCAATTTTGTTCGAATAACATTGAACAACAAATAGGACGAATGCGAATATGGCGGCCAAGGCGAGAAAAAAACCTATGCGTGAACCGGTTTTATAGTAGGTTGAATTAAGTATGAGAGGTTGGGTCCATCGTCCGATGGGCGCGGGGATGGATGTGATGGGAGCGGCGGACGGCGTTTTTTTCTTTGATGGACGCAAGGTTTTATTCGAATTCATTGTTTACGGGCGCAAATCTAGGCTTAATTGTGATCGTTATTGCCCTGCGCGAATCGATGCGCGGCAGTTCGCGTAATTATGGCTTTGGCGCCGCGAAAGTATAAAAAAACGCGGATTCCTCGATCCATTGAATCGCAGGAATTTAAGGATGATGTTGGATAGCGCGGAATTGTCAAGGGCGGGAAGACTTACCCGCGGCCTCCATCCCTACCCTACCCTTTCCATGATGGATAGGGAATTGACAGTCCGTTTAGCGAGTTAGCCTTTCATTTTCAAGACGGCGAGTTCCCAAGGGGGGATTTGCAGGTTGGCGCCGTCTTTTCGGGAATGGAATTGCGTATTTTCGGCGTGGGGAAAGACTTTGTGCAATTGAATCAACCTCTTTTTGTCTCTATCGATCAGTTCGCAGGAAGCGGGATGAGGGCTAAAGTTGGCGAGGATCATAATTCCACTATCGTAAAAATAGACGCCAAGATTTGTAAGACAAGAGATTTCAATATTGTAAGGATTGGGGATTTCATGACGGATTTCCTGTCCTAACATGGCGGACCATTGCGTTTTCGCCGTCCAATCCTGAATCATAAGGGGACGCGGCGGGAGAAATTGCTCTTTATCGGGGGAGAATTCTTCATGAGTGAAGGTTTGCAGGTTGAGTACTAGAATTTTTCCTCCTTCAGCTGGTTGATTTTGGGTGAGAATAGGAATTTCTTGGCCGTGCGCCATGACGGATAAAATAATTTTGGCCTGAGTTGGTAGGGGAAGAGGCCGAAAATTGTTGGGGGGAATAGAAGTTAAATTGACGATTTCCTGGCCGCGGAGGAGGAATTTTTCGGCTTTTACCGTATCCATCGTTAGAGAAGCGAAGGGTGCGAAGCCCGCCGCCTGGTTGAGTTCGGAATCGTGCAGTTTCATTAGAAAATCGGGAGTAACGATGATTGTTGAGCCGTTTTTCAGCCATTGTTTGACGGCGTCGCCGATGGCTGGATCGTCCGCCGCTTGGCATGGCAGAAAGACGCTGGCTGGATTTTGGGGCAATTGAGCGCAAGGCAAAGGCGATAGGCCGAGGGCGGCGGCGTAATCGAAGAGATAAAGGTTAGCGGCGCCGCCGGGACCGCTGCCATCGCTTTGGGGAGGCTTATAGGCGGGCATTCCAAGGGGATGTCGATCCTTAAGGAGTTTGCCGAGGGCATAGACGGCATCGTGCCGGGCGCGGAAATCGCGCAGGCATTCGTGCGACTGGAGGAGGCTTCCCGCCTCGAAGAGAACAATTTCGCGCGCGCCTGCCAGGACGTTTTGATAGGCTTGCATGAGGTAGAGTTCCGGGCTGCAATCCCCGAAATCGTACCAGCCGCCGCCGATTTTATCGCCCGCGATGGATTTCAGCCAACTGTAATTGATATAGCCTTGCGTGGGCATGACGTAACCGTAGCGCTTCGTGTCGGGCCTGCGGGTTTCCGTACCCACCCAGATGCGATCGAATCGCTGCGGGGCGCGCTCCACGTCATAGCCGTAGCAATGGAAGCGGTCGTACCATTGGGGGAATTTGAGGATGACGTGGACGGAAGGATTGGCGGCGCGGGCGGGTTTAAAGACGCACTCGTCAGCGATTTGCATCATCAAATCCAAGCGGTATTGGGGCCAGGAAAGATCGCCTTTGGCTTTGATGGATTCCTCGGTCTCGTCGTCGGTGGCGAAGAAGTCGTCGATCATGATTTCATCGAACATCGCTGCGATTTTTTGAAAATGCGCGGCCAAGTCTTCTTGGGTTTTTGGATTTTGGTAATTCATCCAAATCTCCTTATCATTGGCGGCAACGCCGAAGCCGTTTCCGGCGAGGGTGGCGACGCCGACGGAAACTTGCAAGCTTTGCTGGCGGAAGAAATCTCTAGCCGCCGCCAAATTGTCTAGAGAGGCCGCATAGCCCGTGCGGATCGATTCGAGGTAGACTTTCTCGACGCCCAAATCACGAAAAACGGAGATGGCTTTTTGCCGGTTTTCGGGGGAGGAGAGATAATGATCGACCTGATCGGCGGTTACATAGGTTTGGAATTGGGGGATGGAGTGCGTTTGAGCGATGACGCAAGGCGAGAATGCGGCGAGGACGAAGAAAAAAATCGGAACGATTAGACGCATAGTGGTTCTCCCTGTTTGATAGGAATCGTTAAACCGCCTGGAACAGGAGAATACACAATTTTTAGGGAGAAGGCGACCGGCGCGTTTTGAATTGGGAGAATATGGAGTGAGTAGAAATATAATTACTCTTCAATGGCTTCCACTTCTTCTTGAAAAACAGAAAAATAGATGTGATTTTTTATAAGATCGGCGCTGTTTTTTCATAACGCTGAGAGAAAGCTTATAGGATGAAAACGATCGATCGATTCGATGCGGGCGCTTTGGCGGTTTGGGGGCTGGTTTTGCTGGCGTCGTTTATTTTGCTGGGATATTTGGCCGCGAATCCCCGGAAAATGTTGTGGATCGAGACTGGGCATCCTTCCGCCGCTTACGGCGCCGGAGACGAATGGCTGCGCAAGGGAGAATATGCGAAGGCGATTCGGGAGTATGAGAGGGGGCGGGATTATTTCAAGGAGTTGTACGAGAAGGACCGGCTCGACGGCCATCGCAAGCAGATAGCGTCAGGGATGCTTCGATTGGCGAACGCTTGCTGCGTTAAAAGGGGAACGGAAGCTTTGGCGCAGGCGGTTCGCTATTATGACGAAGCTATCGCTTTGGAGCGGGGAATGAGCGAAGGCCAGCCATATCTGGCGCGGGGAGATGCGCTGTTGCAGCTGGAGCGTTATGAGGAAGCGGCGGCGTCTTACACCGAGGCGATCGAGAGGGGGCGAGGGAAAACATCCTTGAGGGCGATTTATGGTCGGGGAGTGTGTTACGCCGAAATGAATTCACCGGAAAGAGCAGCGGACGATTGGCATTTTTTCTTGCGCTATAGCAATGGAATCGCCAAGAATGAATTGGAAAGAATCGCGGCGCTGCCGGAGAGCGGAAATCCCCATTGGAAAGCGGTTGTAGGCGGAGCGTTGTTGTTGCTGGGAGAAAAAAGTCGGGCGCTCAGTTTACTAGAAGAGTATACGGCGGCGGGGGCGGACGACCGTTTTGGAAAATATTTGTTGGCAGAGGCTTCGGATCGGCCTTTTCCCGAGGATGAGGGAGCGATCGGATTGGAGCAGTGTTTTCCGTCGAAGAATGAGGCGCCGCGGCAGCTGGGATCCGCGTGGTTCGACTTATACGCGGCGCAATCGGGTAAGTTTCTATTGACGGCGGGATTGTCAAGCGCAGCGACGGGTATAGCATTGCCGCAGGCGGCGATTCGGGGAAAGAATGAAAAAATTCTCGTTGTCGAAAGCGCCGAATCGAGAAGCTGCGCATTAACGATCGAATTGGACGAAGGCAAGAATCTCATAGAAATCCGTGCAAATCGGCAGGCGGGGAGCGATGAAGAACCTGCGGTATATTTGCATAGTCTGGAATTGCGGCGGGAGACGGAAATAAATGATGAATGAGGAGTGATGAATGATGAAAAACGTTCGATTCGCGATGGCGGGAATTTTATACTAGAAACCAAACCTCTTTTTAAGCAGCGAATACAAGAAAGAAAAATATTGGCGCAAAAAGATCAAATAGATAATTGGGAGCGCAATAGGCGAGAGTTAAGATTGAGCATCATGGATGAGGGTATCGAAAAGCGATATATTCGCGGTTGAATGAATTCCTTTCTCTTCACCCGTAACGCATCAAGAGGTTTAATCGTTAAAATGAAGATGCGATAACTCCATTCGTTTTTACCCCTAAAAAATAATCGAATCGTTGAGGAAAGGATTATTAAACATGACGGTTTTCGGTTGCAATTCGTCCAATGGAAAAAAGAGCGCAGTTCGTTTTGGCCTTCTTTTTTTGTGCGCAAGCGTTGTATTCGTTTCCTGCGGGAAAAAAGAGGAAAAAAAGCCGGTGGAGAAATTAAACGTCAAGATTTTTCTATCGGGAACGAATTTAAAGGTGAAGGCGTTTGAGCCTATTTTCAAGGAATTCGAGGCGGCTCATGGGGGCGTGGTCGTAAATGCCACTGTGGAAACGGCGGATCCCGGCAAAGTGAAAGACGATCCCGCCCTCTATATCGGCCAGGCGGATGTTATTCTGTTTCCATCGGCGTTCAATGCGGCGTTGCGTTCGCGGCCGGACGCTTATTATCCCATTTCCGCCACCATGACGGTTATGCCTCCATTAATCGATAAGGCGTATATCGCCGCCGATGGGACGTCGAATTGGGCGCTGCCGCTGTTGATCGATCCCGTGGTGATCGCTTTCAAAAAAGCGGCGTCGGAGATCATTGGAGAGAATAAGCCGCCGAGAGATTGGGCCAAAATAAGCATGATCAGCGGCATGAAGCGCAGCGAGGGAACGACGATGCCGCATCTTGTCTTTATTACGGATTCGCCCTATGGATTGACGGACAGCCTGGCGGCTTTTCAAATGGCGGCTGGATTTTATCAGGATCAAGTGCGGGAGATCGCTGTGAATAAAGAAGAATATGAAATGTTTGGCGTGAAAGCTTTTGGGCAAGCGATTTTGAATTTGAAGACGTATTTGAAAGAGTCCGAGGGTCCCGTCGAAGAGATTCCGCAACTTTCCAATGTATCGGAATTCGTACAATCGAAATCTTTAATCGCATTTACGCGCTATTCCAGCGTTATGTCGCTGCCGTCAAACGAACGCGACCAACTCTACCTTCTGCTTCCGCCATGCGATGAGAAAAAAATGACGATTCCCTGCCAAGTTGCGGCGGGCGCTCTTCCCATGGAGGCGTCGAATCCTAAGAGAGGGATGGACTTTTTAAATTTTTTGTTGTCTCATATAGACGTTGTAGCCAAAGCGCAAGGATATTGTACGCTGCATGAAGCGGAAAATGGGAAAGCCGATCTGCGATTCGCGCCGGGAGTTTATTTTGTCGTGAGGGATAATGAAGCGATCATTAACCAAAAAACAGCGATAGACGCTATGAATGGAAGGCTGCCCGTGGAAGAATTTAACGAACGTTGGGCGGAGGGTTTTAATCTTCCAAAAAATAATTGAAAAAAAATGAAAAAAACCTCTTCCCAAAGTGTACATTTTTTGAATTTAGCGTTGACAAGCGTTTTGGACTGTGCTAGATTGCAAGCAAATTCGCTCTATCTAAGTTGAGTTTAATCGGCTGAAATGCGTGATTTCCGAGGGAGCATTATTCCCCAGGATGGAACGATTGGGACAAGAGGCCGAGCTAAACGTAAGAACATTCATGTCAGGCGTTTGCATGTGGAAATCTTCGCTGGCTGAGTGGAAAGGATGTTCCGATAGAAAAAAGACGCTGTAAGGCGAGAGAAAAGCAGTTTGGGTGTAATGTCCTGACTTTACAGGACTTAATATAAATCGAGCCCGAGGGGTTTTATTTGGCATAAGTTATGCTAAATAAAACGGAATGCGTGTCTATTGAATGAAATGCGTGGGAATCGTCAAGGTTCGATATCGCGACTGCAATGAAAGGAAAAGCGAGTTATGGCCAGAATGTCTTGTGAGAAAGCTTCAAGCAGCGTGCCTCAGGAGGGAGAAATGCGTAATCAAGGAGATACAGTGTTTTCACACTTTCGAAAATTAAATCGCGATCATAGAGGAAAAGGAGAGATCATGAAGAGAGTAATCATCGGCAATCTGATGAGAGTTCGATCGATACTGGGACTAATCTTCGCTTTGGCGTTGCTTGCAAGCGGTTCGGCCATGGCCCAGCCTCTTCTCGACGCGTCGGCGATGAAGTTCGTCAACCTCGACGTTTCGTTTTACAACGGTCAAGGTTCGACGGGTTATTCCACCGTCGCGGGCAAAACGGTGCGATACGTCAGCGGTATCTTTTACGCGAAAGATTCCGGAACGCGGATTTACGATCTGACGCGCGATGGCAAGATCGACGTCACCGCCGTGCAGGGTCAGTTCTTGGCCGGCGGCGATAAGCCGATTCTGGCGAACATCGAGAACGGAGATTTGTTGCAATTGTTCGCCGTTGTAACCGGCGTTCCCTCCGCTTCCGTTACGGCGATTCAGAATACCGCAGATGCGGACGCCATCGCGGCGGTGAAAAGCGTCATTAAAGCGACGTTGTGCGTCGATCCCGCTAATTTGAAATCGATTCTGCCGTTATGGGATCAAACCACCGTTCCCTCCAGCCTTTATGCGAACGTCAGCCCCACCAGCGTTACAGGCATCACGGCGGATAACGTATACGGCATTACGGGCTTGAAGGCGAACACGGTTGTATGCTCGTGGAATATTTCCCAACTAGTGATGGCGGCGACCGATCCGGATGCCAGGATGTACGGCAGCGGTCTTACAGCCAACTTGCAAATCGTCGGAAGTTTGATCGCTGACGCTTCCACCGGCGTATCAAACTTGACGGGTTACGAAATCACGAGTTCTTCCGGCAAGATGACAGGGCCGGAAATTTCCACCATCCAAATCGACGACGCCACGGATACCGTCTCTAAACTTCTCGCGAATCCAGCGGCGGTGGATACGCCGGATCATGCGGCTCGGTGGACGGAATTGAATCCCAATCAAAGACTGACGACTGAACTGCCGTTCCAGTTCCGCGCGGGCGATATTGTTACGTTTAAAGCGGTGATTAATCCGAATGCGGATAAAGACGGCGAGCCGGACGCTTATTTTGCGGCTAACAGCGACCCGTTTTATGTTCTCAATTCGTCCAGTCCCAATAAAACGGCCGGCGAGGCGCACGTCAATTTGACGCCGAGCGGTCAGACCGCTTATGTAAAGACGGCTACCGGCGAAGTGACGATCTCAATGACCATTAAGAATCGTTCGATCGTCGATTTCTCCAGCATGTACAATATCTTCTCGTATACCCAACCATCTGGCGCCAACATGATTCTTTATGTTACCGGCCAGATGAAGGACGATTTGGTCACGTTCGGCGAATACGAGAATCTGCTTTTTACGCTGGCCATTTCCGACGATGTCGGCGCAGCGACGAATACGGCGCTGGGCGATGGCTATGGCACGGAAGGAACAGCTTACGTTTATGCGGGCAATCAAGGTACAACGGCAACTTACGCCAATAGCAACGATGCCTTCTTTGCGGATACGACCGGCGTATTGGTTACGGAACTGGCCATGTACGGCGAAGATTCCACCTCACCGCATAACCAGAACTTCGTCAGCAGTCTGCCGCAGAACCATAAGGTCGGTCCTGGGTATACTACCACGTTGAACGAGTGGAACGACGAAGCCTTCCTCGCAATGAAGATCATCGGCGGCAACGAGAACGCCAATACCTTGAGTTGGTTGAATATTCAAGTTCTGACCGATCCCGCAGGAACAAATCCGTGGAGCGAGTGGGCGAACGACGATAGTGTTATTGCTAATAAAGCGTATAACACTACTTATACCGCCGCCGGCGGCAGTAGCGTCGGTAACGCTTCTTCCTTCATCGCCACAGTACCCAACGTTCCGAGCGGAACCATTCCCGGCGCTTCCGTAACCGTGAGATTGTTGGCGGCTGTGAATCCGACCACTCAGTTGAATCCTGGCGCCGGCGTTATTCTCAAGGTTTCAGACGATGCGCGCAACCCGGCATTGGTCTACGAAATCAACGATCAAAAGAAAACGGGGTCTATCGGCTTAAGCGATCTGAAGTCGCCTCTTTCTTCCACCTCCTATATTAACTCCGTATTTAAGTACGCCGCCGTTACCGACTTGTCTTCGTCTTCCTTCAAAGGAAAGTTGGTCGGTCCGGCGACAGTGGCCATCGACGCCGTGGCGCCCGAAATCCAGGCGGTTACTTTTGTTGTCAGCGCGTTGCCGGATGGTTACTTTGACGGTTCAACCAGCACGTCGGATGCGTTCAAGAATTTGGCGTATCAAACCGAGATTCTTAGTACGACAATGAATAAGTTTGTGGTAAATTCGTTTAGCAGCAGCGTCCTGCGAAGCGCGATTGCCGCAAATCCCAATATCATTTGGGTAACGCGCGGTACTGCCGCGATTCCTGATACGGCCTATGCGGGCTTCCCCGCTTCTGCAACGACGACGGGTTATCAGAACGGCAGCAAGGTTCGCGTCATTGTTCAGTTCAATACGACTACGGCTTCGACGACGGATATAGATTCAAAGATGCCGCCCAGCTATACGGCCAGCAATTACGTGAAAGATAACTTCAAATTCTCATTGGCTAATCCGTTTATTGGCTTTGTTACGGCTTCCAATAACCGAATGGATGTTAGAAATTATCAGAATATCGGTTCCAGCACGACATGGAGCTTTGTAAGTGGTTCCTTGGGAACTGGACAGGTGGCTTATGCTACGTTTGACAGTTTGATAGGCGTTCCTAGATCAACAACCCAGGCGTTAACCGCTGATTTTAGATTGGTTGATCTTAGCATCGATAATGCCAGTATGGTTGTCGACTTGCAAGATAGCGTTTACAACCAATATCTTAATAGCGGTAAACCTGGACAATACAGTAATACCATTATTCTTGATGTTAGCCGTCCGCAGATTGCTTTCAATTATACACCAGATACGTGGAATCGATTGATTGTTCCCAATTACAGCGGCGGTAAACAAATTTCTAATTGCGTCGTCATCGTTACCGATACGAATAACACGAGTTTGGCGAATTTGACGATTCGAGAAGCTTCTAATTCTACCGCTACAACGGTTAAATACAATCCGTTTCTCCACCCCGTAACGACGTTGGCTTTGGAAGGAAATTCCAATAAGGGATTTAACGGTTCTTCCTTCTACTTCTACCAATTCCTTAATTCCACCGCGAAACTAGCTGGAGACGCCGATGCTATCGATCCTTCAACTTTAGCTGCGGGGAATATCAATGGTTCTACGCCATCAGTCAAAGCGGGATACATGTTAATTATTTCCGCTACGTTCTCTGAGCCATCGAGTTTGCCCAATCCTGAATTTGCGCCTTTTGAGCAATATGTCCTAAGTAATGATGTTGCTTTCCCGTATCTTCTGGATGCTACGGCTACGGTATCTACTTACTCGATTGGTACGATGGTTTCAGGCGCTACGAACTACGGAGGATTCTTTAAAACTATTAGCGCCGATTTTTCCGACTTTGTAATTGGCGCGAAAGATGTTATTCCCGATGCAACTGCATTATTAGGTTACTCTCAGGCAGGGAGAGTCGTGGGTAACGCTACTGCGAACGACATTATCCAAGCTACATGGTATTACCTAATCAATAAGACATCGTCGCTCAATACAAATATGACGGCAACAGAAGTACGTCAAGTTACCTTTGCAGCAAGAGATTTGTCTGGAAATGTTACAAAACGAGTAATACCTGTAGCATACGGCGACTTCAATCAGCCGAAGGTCGCCATTTACGACTATAAGATTACGAATAAGTTAAATACGGCGGCATTGACGCTGCAAGGATCCACGGCGTGGGATACCGTACCTACAACCTATGCTAATACGGCGATTAATTCCGCTACCATCATTTCCGATTCGACGATTACGCTTGTCGTGAAAATCGGTAATGGTACGACGGGCGGCGGGCCATTTAAGACTTCCGGCGATTACATCTCTGGTGATTTCTCCGGTTTGGGCGCGCCGACGTTAGTTGGTCCATCCTCCATATCGATGGTTTCCAGCAATTTAGGAGTACCGACGACCTATACAAGCAGTTCAACCATCAGAACCGATGCCACAGCGGGCTCAATTATTTACGCTACCTTCGAAATTCCGAAAACTAGCTTGACGAACGTTGCGGCGAAAGATACGAACGGCGCTAAGAGCGCTCAGGCTGTTGTAACTGTAATTGGCAGCAGCTTAGCGGAGCATACGGCCAGCACGGTGAAGGTTGACGTTGATGGCACGGCTCCATCGGGACAGACGACGTATGCTATTACAGAAACTTCGTCTCCTGCTGGTTCGCTGGATAGTCTTATCGATCCATTCTTACGGGCAGGCTCCGTTTATACCGTTACCGCTGAATTTACGCGCGATAACAACGATACGGAAGTCAATACTTCCTATACGGCCAATCTGAGTAACTTTACGACTGGCTTGACCGCGGCTTCGCCAACGGCGGTGTATATGGGACCCAAAACTACAGGCCTTCCCCTTGTAGCGGCTAATAGAGTCGTCGCCGTATGGAACAATACTGTTTCCTCTGACGCTGTCGGAGGTAATGTTACGTTTAGCGCAACGGATGCTTCGAAGCTGACGGGTTCGTCTTCTTCAAGCAATTCGATGTTCATTACTCAAGGCGCGGTGAGCATTACGAATATCGCTATCGATGCTAATCGCGTTATCAACTATGCAACCGATACGAAAGGCATAGTAGGCAAATACGAAGCGGATGGCACCGGTACCTGGATCGCCGTTCTTAATGTCGGCGGCAGCACGGATCGTTCGGATGACCGTCTAGGCGCCATTGCTAAGGATATTTCTCTGGTTACCACCTCGGTTAAGAAAGGCGACAAGCTGCGCATCTTAACAACGGTATCGTTGTCAGACGCCGCCTTCACCAATATTAAACAAGCCCAAGCTGACTTTACAGCGTTTGGCGCTGGTGTTCTGACATTAACTCCTGCAGCCAATCCGACGCAGATCGTTCCTGCGGGCGTTGGTATTGTGAGAGTTACCTTCGAAGCGACGGTAGGCGACGCTCCTATCGCCGATGCGCGCTTGGCGGGAGTTACGATTACCGTCACCGATCCTACGGACAAGACGGATACGAAGGTTGCGCCGGGGATTCACGTCGATCAAGTGGCTCCTTCTGTTGACTCTATCTCCGTCAATTATTACCAGAATGGCGTATTGGAAACGGATGGCGAGATCGATCCCGCTCCAAGTGGAACAATCAACAAAGCGACGGCTACGATTATTGTCGTTGCCACCTATCCTGATTCCTCCGATACGGCTGGCTATCCCGGCAGTTTGATCGGCGCGTTAATGCGTGAGCAACAGAAATACGGAACCGATGTTCTTCAGACAGCAGCCGATGGCGTCGCCTGCACTCTGATGAGAAGCGTCATGAAAATTGATGCGAGACAGTTTGCTCCATCTAACCTGGCCACCTTCCAGGCGAATGGGACGAATCAAGAAGTTGTTCCGACATTCTGGAAATTGGAAGGCGCTGGCCCAACAGCTTATGCCACCGGCTCCTTCTCCAGCATCGTAGCAAGTACAAATACGACATTGACGGCGTACTTCGGCTTCAATCCAGTCGCCGGCGAACTTGGTCAGCAACAAAAACAACCTGGTTTGCAGATCAGTTCCTCGGCTAATGTCGAAAGCGCCTCGTTCCTAGTTTATGCCTTCGATCAACTGGGCAATTATCAGACGCAAAAATCTTCTACATCGATGCAACTCGATGCAAACGCGCCTTCAATTGCAATTCCGTACGTGGATGTTTTGAAGGAAGGCCAAGTCGATGGCGTCAATTATACCAGCGCCGTGTATAACGCCGCTGGGCAGATCGTTCGTCCTACGCGCGTGAAAAACGGTACGAAAGTAACGGCGAAAATCGAAGTAGCCGATACGCCGAAGAGCAGCGATCAAATTTTCACCACGATTCAATCGCTTTATTCCGGCTTCGCGAAAGGCTTTAACGCTTCGTCGCTGGATAGCGTCTCAGTATCCAATGGAGTTTTGGATTTGTCTTCTTACGCTTCCAACAATTTCCACCTCAAGACGTCGGGCGCTGCCGGTACAACGACATTGCTTGTAACCTTCACTGTGGGATCGAATGGCACGACTCCTGCATCGACCTTTACCATGTCGCCTGCGGCGAATGGCGATCCTGTAAATATTGCGAATTACTATAATGGTACAACGGCGGCTGGCATCACCGTTTATGCGACGGATACGAACTATTCCGCCACCGCCCTCAATCAGAACTACAATGCCGGCGTAGCTAGCGGCGTTGGCGTGAACCAATTCCCGATCGAAATCGATACGGAAGGTCCGAGAGTATTGCAACAAGCGATTATCGTCGTCAACAATGAAGTGGAAGTTAACGCCATTGACGCTTCAAGCGTATCTACCTATAACAAGCTTCAGACTGGCGCGAATTACATTGAGAATGTTCCCGCCGGAAAGTATATTGTTTGGGCTGCTACGATGGTCGTTGATGGATCCTCTGCGGGAGATTTCGTAGGTCCGATATTGAGTTGGCGCGAGAAATTGCAGCCCGAAACAGGAGTAAAACGTCTTGAGGACGGTGGAATCTCTGGAAAGAAGTTACTCGTTGAATCCGTTACGAGATCGATCTATCTGGTTACGGACGTTGTGCAAGTCGTAAGCAATCCGCTTTCTAAATTGCCTGTGAAAGTCGGCATTTCCGCTACAGACATATTTGGCAATGCTCTTGTAGGCGAAAATGAAACCATTCAGCTCGCGATCAATGCTAAAGGTCCTAGCGTTACTGAAATGAGCCTCGTTATTGACGGCGTCAATGAAAGTATGGGACCCGCTTACCTTGGCATCGGTCAGAACAGCATAGACGGCGCTTCCGCTTCCTTCGAATTGAAACCGGGTAATAGAATCGTCATTGACGCGACGATTACTCCTTACTCCGGAGAGATTCCACGAGAAATTTATGCTGACCTGAGCGCTTTGTATCCTTCTCAAATAGCGGCTTCCTTCAACAGCATTGTTCCGACTAAGGTGGAATTGACGGGTGAAGGTCTAGTCGTGGCTCAGTGGGATAAAATCTTCTACTTTACCGACGCGTTTAATACGTTTCCCGTTATAACCGACTCGGAAAAGCTCGGTTTATTGAACGGCGTACCCGCCAGCGCTACCCTTGCGACGGCTACAGGCTTGTTTACCTACAATTTGGTTAATTCAGGCGATGTTGCCAACGGCAAGGTTACCAATGCTTCGTTGGCGGAAATCGTAGGATTGCCTTACATTGCCGTCCAATCGAGCGCCTCGCCTTCAAAACAAGCGTTTATTTCTATCAGAGTATTCGACAATCGTTCTGGATTTGACGAGGTTATTACGAAGTCTGCGACCTTCGCCGTAGACTCAAAAAGGCCAACGGCGAGAACCTCGTATATCGTAACAAAGCGGACCTTAGACGATTCTCATCCGAATATTACGAGATTTTCAGCTAGCAATCAGCCTTTACGTGTAGGATTCCCCTTTGCTCCGAACCTTTCTACGGATCTTGCGACGGTGCCAAACCGCGTCCGCAGCGGCGATACGGTCGATTTCAACATTATCTTTACAAATCCACGTATAGATGGATTTGGCGACGACCGGTTTGTCAATATTACGGATAATTACGGTCGATTGATTACCTTGAATACCGACGATGTTGCGACTGCAGAAGCGAACTTGTTGAAGAGCGTTACCGCCGATTTGTCCCCATTCAATTCTACAGGCAGCAATTCCACCCTGTTGAGCGCTCAATACGTCGATTATGTAAGCGGCGTAAATCAATCTACTGTAATATCCGCAACGTACCAGATTGTAATTTCAGATCAAGTTGGTTTGACGGCGACTACATCGAAGGTGATTCGTTTAGTTACAGGGACAATTATGGATGATGCCGGAAATATTCCCGTCAGTTCGAAATGGGATACGGCTACTACCTTGTATCAAGGCGGAAAGAATCCATCGAACGACAACAAACTTGGCGTCGACAATAATCCTCCGAATTTGAGCACCTTATCCGTATCCTTGAATTCGGGCGTAGCTCGTAATTCCAGCGGCGAACAGATCGCGATTGGAGGCATCTTATCCGCCAATTCCGTGGTTGAGCCAAATGCGTCGTTAAAGGTAGCCGTCAGCATGACGGAATCAGTAGACAGCCCATTGGATATCTTCAATAACCAAAACTTCGGCGATATCACAATAAAGGCGGATGGATATACTATCCCGACATCGGAAAGAATTATAAAGAATATCCAATCCTCAGGATCGTACATCTCTGGAAACTTTGTCGTAACGATTCCTGCTCAGGAAGACGGCACTACGATTAGCGCCTTCTCGTTCCTCGTTAGCGCTACGGATAGTCTTGGAAATACGAGTTCGCAACCGTCCAGCGCACTTTATTTGGACGCGTCGCCTGTACTTACCTTAAAGCGTAACAATATCGCTTTGACAACAAATCAATTTACTGTCAATGCCGACAGTACGATAACCGTTGAAGCGGATGGTTTTGACGCTGGCGGTATTCAAAAACTGGAATGGATCATCAATCCTGATCCGGCTGTAGGTTATGCCGCGCAAACGGATGGTCTCGGTTTCGTGAAGACGGCCGAAGATCCAACTCAGACTTTGGATCTGTCGCTCTCCGTTACGCCGGCGTTTAATACCGATCCAAGCGCTACGAATGTTATGATGGCGACAGCATACGCCACGGATATAAGCAATCAAATTGTCAACAGCAGCATGATTACCGTTAACTTCAATCAGCCAGCCATCTTTGATGAAATCTTCCCCGCTACGGAAACGATCGCTTATGTTTCCGATGTCATCAGTGCGACGATTGAAGCGCAAACGCTGGGTTGGAATACGACAGCTGGCGCTGATATTCGCGAAGTAACCATTGAAGAAGGTTCGTCTTTGGCTGTGGTAGTAAGCGCTTCCGATGCGAATCGCAGCGGCAATTTGACCGTAACGGCTTCGATCAGCACGAATCTTACGGCCGACAGTTATATCGCCAAGTTCGATAGTATGGTAGTCGACAGCCAGGCTTCGTTGATCTTTGCCGACGGCATAGGCCAATCGGTGTTCACCTTCGTACCGAAATTCACGGCGATTACTGGTTCTGTCGCATCTGCCACCTTCGATCTCGTTCTAGTAGCTAGCGATGGCAGCGATAGTGATAGTAATGCTATTGCTTCCGACAATGCGACCTTGCGCGTCAATATTCTTCCCAAGAAAGCGATTCCTGAGTTGTCGGTTGTATCTATCACCTCCGGCGACGCGGCGCAATCGGCTACCCTGAAGGATAGCGTTTCGGTTGATGAGAATAAGAAACTAGTCATAGTGTTGCAAGCGACTGATCCGGGTAATGATCCATTGACCTTCGCCTACAATACCGCTCCTACTCCGCTATCTACATTCGAGAAAGTGGAAGAGGGCGCAGGTACATTGAAAGTAACCTTGTCTTATACCCCGACTTATGAAGAATCCGATCTGCCGGCCGTCAATAAGACAGGCGATCCGTTCACGCTTAACTTCTCCTTTACGAATGGAGTCGAGATTGTTTCCAGTTCGAAAGAGATTGATATCGTGAATGTAAGTCAGGCGCCTGTCATTTCAGCCACGGTGAAAGTTGCGGATGGCGAAGCAGCCGTAATCAAGAGCGGCGAATCAGTGAATGCAGAAGCAGGTCAGATTGTACTCTTCAACTTTACCGTTACCGATCCGGATGGCGATGCGATATTCGTCAACCAAAGCGTTAAAATCGGTGATACGCCTATCGATCAGAAGTACATTAAATTCTCGCAATTCGGCACCACTACAATTACTGCGGTTTTGGAAATTACGGTTCCAACCGATGTTACCGAGAATTTGCTTGTACAATTCTCCGCCAACGATTTGAAGGCGACGCAATCGACGGTGTTATTCACCATCAAGACAACGGCGCCTACTCCAACAGCAGCTATCGATGAAGTCGTCGTAGCACAAGGCTTAGGCGGAAGCACGTTAGTAACAATACGTAATTTCGATCCTAATTCTACAACTCCTGTTGGAAACATCATTCGTTCCATTAAGGGTATACCCAATGAAGGCGTAATCGGCGGCGGCCAGACTCGTGGCGCCTACGTAACATTGGGCGATGTTGACGGCGATGGAAAGGTCGATATCGTTTCGACTCATACGGCCATTACCGCTAATGCTAAATTCCCGAACAACTTTATGGTGCGCGATGCAGCCACAAGGTTGCCTGTCGCTCACCCGAAGGATGCGTTCCCGACAGGTACGATAGGAGTTCTTCCGAAACCCGTCGAATACATGCTTGGCGATATGCCCGCCGCCGTTGGCGATTTCATCGGCGCTGGAACTAAGCAGATTGCCATCGCTCAAGGTTTGTACGGCAATGGCCTAATCCGGTTATTTATGTACACGGGTAAACCCGCTCCTAATGGATGGGTTATTGTTGGACAGTTCTCTGGCTTGGCTGGCAATGCCTCGACGAAGAACGCGAGCGATTCGGTTACCTTGGCCGCAGGCGATGTGGATAACGATGGAGTCGACGAATTGCTCGTTGGACAAGGCAATAGCTCGACCTCGCAGACGTTGTTCCATCTCTTGGATATTCAGCAGACGGGCGGAGTCTCAGGCTCGGTTGCCGATGTAGCCAAACGTACTCCGTGGTCTGGATTTGGTCCCAAGTTTGCAGGCAATGGTGGAGCTTCCTACGCCATAGCCGATATCAATGGCGATGGTACGAAGGAAATCGTTGCCGCCAGTCTCGGCGACAATACGGGCAGCGTGACTTCGGCGAAAGGCAGCGTTATTTCAAGCTTCGTGAATGTTATCTTCCCGACAATTGAGAAGGTTGACGGCGTAAATACCGTTACTGGATTTACTTACGCCACACAAGGTACGCAAACCGTCTTCGGAACCGATGTCAATCCATCCGGCGCCTTGAGCATAGCGGCAGGCGAGATTGACGGCGTTGCGGCGAATGGAGCCGAGTTGATTATCGGTACTGGTTCGCTCTATGCCGTTTCCGGCGAGAATACGGTCGATCTGAAGATTGGAAATATTGTAGACATTGGTTCGTTTACGATCACTACAGTCAGCCCCGCTCCTGCTTCTAAGTTCAAGATCGTGAAGCCGCAATTTAGCGGTACGACGCTTAGTTCCTACAGCGGCGTTAAGATCAACAGCGTGGATTATGGCCGGTTTGCAGGCGTTAGCGCATTCGTTGGCGTAACTAATCCGACGAGCGGCGCTGTGTATGTTGGCGCGGCCAATACTGACACTCCGTAAGACTGCTAGATTGAATCTAGTATAATGAAAACTGGGCGGGGAACTCGCAAGGGAACCCCGCCCAGACTTTTTAAAAGCGAGCGATGGTGGCTTTATTATGAAAATCTATCGAATTATAATTCTCTATTTGCTGTTTTTAACTCTTGCCTCTTGTCAAGAGTTCGGTAAATCCAGTTCCCTAGTATCTGTGGATAGAACGAAGGATTTCATACTACTTTTAGATCAAGCGGAAATACAATCCATAAAATTTGGAGTTTTTCCAGCCTTTTATGAAATAAATGGAATTCCGCGAAATTGCATTTTCCAGCATCCGAAAAGCTCGATTACTTATAATAATATTTATATTGGCGACAAAGCCTCGATCGATTTTTTCTACGGAATAAGGGAAGAGTGCTGGAACAAGGAAGGCGATGGCGTTCTTTTTAAAATATCCGCCATCATTCCAGGAAAGACGAAGGAAACATTATTTAGCCAATACATCAATCCAAAAGAAAATGCTAGCGAAAGAAGATGGATGGATGGGCATATCGAATTCGGAGAAATCAAGGACGTTACAGCTTCTATAATATTCGAAACCACTCCTGGACCGGAGGATGATTCAAAAAATATCGTAAACGACTGGGCGTTATGGGGAAATCCGGTTTTGACGTCGAATGGCAGAACCGAGACTCATACGAAAAATAAAAAAACGAATGTAATTCTAATCACAGTCGATACTCTAAGAGCCGATTATCTTCATAGCTATGGAAATACATGGATACAGACGCCATGCATCGATCAAATGGCGAATGAAGGGATTAAATTCGATAATGCTTACGCTCCCATGTCGACGACGACTCCTTCTCATGCCTCGATACTGACATCGCTTTATCCTTACGAACATGGCGTTATCAATAACGACTATCATCTTGCGGAAAGGATTCCCAGGCTGCCGGAAATCTTTCTGGAGATGGGTTATAAGACGGGCGCCGCCGTGAGCGTATTTCATTTAGCCGATAAGACGTCCGGTTTGGGAAAAGGATTCGATGCGTACATGCAAAACGATCCCGCCTGGAGGTTGGAACGAGGAATCGAGGAGTTATCCGTCTTAACCCGGTCCGCCTCCGTAACGACCAATGCCGCTATTCAGTGGCTTGAATCCATTCATAACGATCCATTCTTTCTCTGGATTCATTATTACGATCCCCATGCTCCCTATGACGCCGATGGCGATTTTCACCGCATGTATTATCAAGGAGATCCCAAGAATCCCGAAAATCCAAGTATGAAAAACGCCCTGTTCCGTAACGAATGGAGCGGAACGATCCTCGAATGGGGTCGGAAGTACACGGACCTCGATTATTATAAAAAGGAATACGGAGCGGAAATCAGTTATACGGATTCGCACATCCAACGTTTGTTGGATGCTTTGAAAAGGTTAATGATCGATGAAAATACGTTAATCGTAGTAACGGTGGATCATGGAGAGAATCATGGCGATCATGGCATCTATTTCGATCATTGGTTTTTACGCAAGACGGATTTGCATGTGCCTTTGATTTTCTTCTATCCGAAAAAGTTACCGAAAGGGAAAGTGGTGGATAAGTATGTTTCGTTAATCGATATCGCGCCAACGATACTAGATGTCTTAGGGAAAAGAGATAATTTCATCGCGAAAAATTGCTTCGAGGGGCGATCGCTGCGTCCGTTATGGGAAAAGAAGAAAATCGATTATCCTAAGATTCATCATGCCGAGGGATTATATTATACGGAGATAGCGGCGTGGGACGATCGATTTAAAACGGTATGGGAATTGAGAGACCGGGAATATCACGCAAAAGCCAAATTGAAGGAATCGCGCGTTTTTATTTACGACCTTATCGACGATCCGGATGAAAAATCTCCCGCCGGTTGCTTTATCTGGGGAAAAGAAATCGAAAGACAATCGGGAATCAATTATGATATACAACCCACGGAAATCATAGCTCGCATGAAGATGATCCCGAATGCGGAAGAGTTAAAAACTTACTTGCTAAAAAGCGATGAAGATCATTTTATTAAGAAGGAACTGCTGGAAGACGCAACATTTTTACCTAGGATAATTTCTCTGCTTGAGGAGATGAGAAAGCGCGTAGAACCGCCGCCGGTTATCGATCGCATCAAAAAACTGGGCGACATATCTTCGTTCGACGAATTGGAGTTGAGAAGCGTTCCCATCAGCGATCCCGCATTTATGGAAAGTTTAGAACATTTAGGGTATACCGCTCAATCCAGCAAAAAAGAGGTTCAGAGCGCTACGGCGGATATTGAGAAGGCGACGCCATAAGCTTTCGATTCAATATAGAAATGCACTGGATCGTATTTAGCCAAAGCCAATCTGCTTCGTTACGGCTTTAGGATGATGATCGTTTTTTGAGTTGTAATAATGGCGCTAATCTCGGATGAACCGCTGGGAACATGCTATATTGTTATTGCGCGCTGAAGTGAGATGGGATTATTTCTATAATCAAAAAGCGCAGAAAGAGCAGGGATTCAATTCGTTGCGGGGTTATGCCGATAATGGAATCATGGGTAAATTTTCCGCCGTTGCTATCGGTTTGTTTGAATTATTGAGACAATCGCTCATTGTTTTTTTGTCTTTTTGGTTTTTTCCTCTTGATGGCGCCGGTCAGGCGCCTTCTCATTTAACTATCCCTTACGAATATACGAATGTTTCCATCTTAAATGACGGAAAATTACATTCCTTTCCAATTAATATCGGAGGATTGAGTTACGGAATCGTTGCTGAAGCGACGGTGAGCGTCGATATTCGCCATCCGAAACCGGAATTTTTAGAAGTAACGTTGAGCAGCCCTAACAACTTGGCTTATGCGACTTTGCATCCAATGGGTCAGCCGGGGATTCCCGCTAGTTTTTCTGGAATACAGGGAACATTCGATTATCCTTATACTCCATTCACAGGTTCTTTTTCTAATTTCGCAGGCCGTGATTTTTCAGGCGAGTGGACCTTGAATATCACTGACCATCAATCATCCGTTTCCGGTACTTTAGCGTCGTGGTCTATCGAATTCGATCTGGCGAAGTTGACTTCCTATCGAATTGAAAGCGCTACGCAAAGTATTTTCTTGCAAACGGATGGCTATGGCTGTTTTGGTGATCAAAGCATCGGTTCGGCGATGGGGGCGAAGTTCCGATCCAGCGAAGATGCGAAAGAAAACCGGACCATGTACCATTCCGCTCTCTATCTGGACGATCCAGGCGTATTTCTATCTTCTATGGATTATTTTCCCGCAAAGAATTTGACGTCGGGAGGGCTAATGCCTGGAGGGCGTTTGCCGACAGTGGATGTGGAGTACGCTTCGGAAAACTCCTGGCGCAGCTATTTTATGATCGGGGATTATTCCGTTTCGTTATCGCAACAATTGGTCGAGGACGCCACCCATTCTTACGTTCTACGCCAGGATTACGAGTTTACGCCCTTGGGGCCGAATTCCAAACCGCCGAAGATTATCCGATATATCAATCCGAAAATGGATCCTTCCGAAGGATTGTATTATTATGCGGCATTGAAGATCGATAATCCCGAAAAGCCATTTCTATACGTCTTTAATGACATTAAGCAGGCGACAACGGAGAAGAGCCGTTACGTCGGCATCGGATTCGAATCGCTGGATATGAAAGTTATCGATTATAAAGTCACGGAATGGAGGATGGGAAATCAAGATTCCTTTCCTTATAAAATCGTTAAATATGGAGAGGAGATATTTACAAACAATAAAGCAGTTCCTTTCGTGATTCGCGATGGAGATAAAGATAATGTGACGGATCCGGGGAATGGATTCGATGTGGCGCTAGCGTTGGGGGCGGAGACGGATAGTGCGGGCGTTTTTCACTATACGGCCATTACGCAGTGGGGATACGCTAGTCCTAGCGAGATACTCTACGTCAGTAAGGCGGAAGAGATCGTAGAGGCGACGCCTACGGCGACTCCTGAACCGGTTGAAACGCCGACATTTTTCCCTGAGCCGTCGGATACGCCATTAATACAAACGCCTCAAAGAACGCCTATGCCAACAAGAACGCCGACAGCGACGCGGACGGCTACAAATACGTTTACGCCCTGGCTGACAGCGACGCCAACGATGACGAAGACGCCTACGCCAATCAGAACGGCTACTTTTACTTCGACAAAGGTGCCAACTCGGACGGCGACGCACAGCCGGACGCCGACATCGACGAAAACAATTACTCCTACGCCGACGAATACGCCGCCTGCGCCTACGATGACGTTTACCGCCACGGCGAGTCCTACACAGACGCCAACATTAGCGGCGAGTACTCCTACTCCTTCCGGACTGCAGATTGTGAAGCCTCTTCCCGATCTGCGTTTGCTCCAAGGAGTGGCGGCGCCGTTTCTGCTCGATCTGGACGAGTTCGTTTACGATCCCGATACGCCTGTGGATCAACTGCAATGGCGGATCGAATCGCCTTCGCCTCCCCAATTTGCGATCGACGGAGAGCATCGCTTGTCTTGCGGGGCGTTCGAGCGGACGGGTGATTATGGTTTATTGAAGTTGATCGTAACGGATGGAAAGGATGCGGCGGCGGCGGAATTGCGGGTGAAGGTTTCCTCTTTTCTATTGCGGACGTTTATGGCCCCGCCGGTGATTTTTTCTCCGGGATCGAACGTCTATCAAAGTTCGTATCGTTTAAATGATTTTGTGTTTCGCGGCGCGTCGGAGCAATTAGTGTGGGAAGTGCGAACGCCATTACCGAAAGGGATTAAAAACATCATCATTAATCCCAATACGTCTTTTACGATTTATCGAGATGGAGCGCTGGAGGGTGAAGTGGTTCCGCTTCCCTTCCGGGCGCGGCGAATCGTTGCGGCGCCCACGGCTCTGCCTTCTAACACGCCATCGCCGTCGCCTACGGTTACGCCAACGTTTAGCGCAACGCCTAGTTCTACCCATATGCCAACAGCGGCGTTTACAAGTACTCCCAGCCGGACTCCGACTTTAATTCCAACCGCAACGCCAACAATGACGGCGACATTTACCGCAACCCCAAGTTGGACGCCAACGGTTACGCCGACATGGACTTCAACCTTGACGCCAACGCATACTGCGACGGTTACGCCATCATTTACGCCGACGAATACGTTGACTTATACTCCCACAGTCACACCTACTTTTTCACCGGCTCCGACACGGACTCCGATGCCGACGCCGAATCCCAATTGGACGCCCACACCAACTTGGACGGCGACGGTTTCGCCTACGCCCGAATGCAGCGGCGCTTTCGTCTTTTCGCGGGCGGCGGCGGTTACCGGCTTTGCGGGGCCGATGGATATCGTTAAATATCCGAATCCTGGTTTAACGCCAGAGGGAGAGGGAACGTCTGAACTATTGACTGTTTATTACGATGATGGCGTAGCGGCGTGGCTTCGGCGCGAGGGCGGGGCTTATGCGGCAGAGTATGCTTTCGATGCCGGATATGGAGCGGCGAATCTGGCCGTGGGAGATGCCGATGGTGATGGACTGGCGGACGTCTTCGTTCTGAATACGGCGGAAGAGACGCTTTCGCTTTTCTTACGCACTCCAGAGGGGAATTTCGTCAAAAAGGTGGAGTTGGATTTAAGCGAGGAAAATATTCCCACTATCTTCGACGTGAATCGGGGAATCCGTTTGCAAGCTCTGGCGGCGGGCGATCTCGACGGCGATGGGCGGTCGGAAGCGGTGGCGCGTACTCGAACTTCTTTGATGGCTGTCGCCTATCGCGATGGAGCGTTGCTGATCGCCGGGCGAACCGATACGTTAGGCTCCACCTATTTCCTTAAAGGCCGCGACCTGGACGGTGATGGCAAAATGGAGACGCTGGCGGGAGTCCGGACGGCCGATGGCGTCGAGCAAGCCGTCATATATCGTTTTGTTGCTGGCGGTTTTACGTTGATCGATACCATCAAAACAGATCAGGATTACAAGGGAAATTATCCCCGCGAAGCCGTCTTTCACGATTTCGACGGCGATGGCATTCTCGATATGGGTCTTTTACTCTACAGCGGCGCGACGCTTCTTTTGCATGGCCTGGGCGATGGGACGTTCGAGCGGACGGGCGAGATTCATCCTTTCCCCACCGGCTTGGTCGACGCCATTGAATTCGCCGATTTCGACGGGAATGGCTTGTTGGATTATATGGTTCTGCAACGCAACCAGGATGGATTGGTTTTGAATATCGCATGTGGCGGAGAGCCGATGGTTTACGCGGAAGCGGCGCAAATTCTAGTCAGCGTTTCCGCTTCCAAAACGGAGGATTACGCCGTTGCGCTGCATGATATGAACGGCGATGGAAAAGTGGATATTTCGATCGCGCGCAGTTTGATGAACGATATCGTCATATATGAAAATCAAAGCGCGGCGATACGGTGATAGGAATGATGAATGATGAATGATGAATGATGAAAAACAACTATCACGGGAACCTCTTGCAAAACTCTATTATTCCTCCCCCAAGCTTGGGGGAGGTTAGGAGGGGGTTGTTTTAAGTCTAACTAAATCAACCCCCCTCTAACTCTCCCCAAGCTTGGGGGGGAATTTAAAAGCGGATATTATTATTTTTGCAAAAACCTCACGGATTAATCTTTATTTTTATGGGAAAAGATAAAGGAGCGCTAGAGGATATTCGTCGACATGTTTAGCGTCAAAAGAGGTTCGAAACAATGAGAAAATTGTTTATGCGGGAAGCGTTTGCTCTTCTCTCTAATGAACATAATAAAGAAAAGAGAAGGGTAAAATGTAATTTGGGCGTTAACATCCCTCACCCTAGCCTTCTCCCAGAGGAAGAGGGGATTTTGCGCGTATTCTTTCGACATATTCCTAAATTTGGCTATAGATATTTTTTCGTGTTATTTGCCGCCTTATGGCTAGGGGGGAATGGCTTCGTTTATGCGCAGACGCCTTTATCGGACGAGGATTTCGATGCCGTCATTGTTCCCGTGGGAGTATCGGCTCATGCTTCGGGGAAGGATTTCTCGGCTGCTATACCCCAGGATATGGGGCTGAACTTGTTGCCGGTGGATAATTACCCAATGGGGATGGTAGAACTGACGTTTACCGCCGATCAGCTGACGATCCGGTTGAAGGCGGGAGAAGCGATTCGATTTTGGTCCGATCCCATACCGGTTTCGCCTTCCACCGTTCTATTTACCTGCAACGTTGCCATCGCCGGAGCGACGCCGGAACAAGCAGCGGCGGCTTTAGTGGATGGGGTGGATATGAACCGCCTGGGGGTGAATCTGACATATGGCAAGGATATTCCTATGGATGGGCGTGATTATTCGTTGGAGTACGAATGCCTTTCCGATCAAGCTATTCTCTTGCTGCAATTCGTGGGGCCGAAGGAAGGGGAATCGTCGATTACTGTGAAGCGGTTGCGTATGCTTTCCAATTTCAGCGAACGGGAGTTTGCGTTAGGATCTACGGCGTTGACGGCGACGGAAGATTTCGGAAAGGGGATGGATTTCGTATTAATCAACAAACCACCATCGACGGAAGGCGGCATAGTACTGCTAAACGCTAACTTTAATCGGTCAATCTTTCCGGCATCCACGGCGCAGGCGCTTTTGTTGGGAACGCAATCGCCAAACGATGTAATCCAGGTTTTAGCGCCGCTGCCGTTGAAGGCGAATAGTATGGATTTGCGAACCAATCCAGTGAAGATTTACGCTCAAGCGTATGTTCGGCGCGTGCGGGGAACGGAGGGGATTTTTTCCATCGCCCTTTTCAGCGGCGCGACGGGGACGGTGGGGTATGTGGATTATCCCGTCGCTTCCCTGCCCGGCGATGCGTGGATGCGGGTGGAGTGCCCCGTGCTTTTTACGGAGGAAGGAGCGCAGGCGCCGATGATGATATTGCAAGTGCGCGGGGGTAGTTCCGGCGTGGCCATAGATGACATCTCCTTGCAAGCGAGAATGGATTCGCCGTATTTTTGGGATGCGGATATGATTCTATCGGCAAGCGGCGCGGCGGATTGAAAATAAAAATCTGTTACGCTATGGTTGGAATTAGGCGCGGCTCGCTGCATAGAGCCGCCTTTATTCTGTTGGTATGACGGATCAATATGAAAATCACCGTAGCCTCGTTGTGGGCGTTTAAGTTGTTTCGGCCGGAAGAGACTCAGTTTTTTGGGGGGGCGGAATTGCAACTTTATTTTCTTTCGCGGGAATTGGCGAAGAATCCCGAAAATACGGTTCAGTTCATTACGCGGGGGCATGGTCCGGCGGAGACGTTCGAGAGCGAGGGGATAAGGGTGTATAAGATTCCCTACCGCGAGAATCCGGCGCTGCGGATGGTTTTGGGGATGCGGGATTTGTATCGCCAACTCGTTGGCTTGGATACGGATTTATTTTTGCAGCGCGGGGGGGGCGTGGAGTCGGGACTGACCGCCATGGCGGCGAGCCGGAAGCGAAAACCGTATCTCTTCATGACCTGCCATGATTGGGACGTAGACGGAACGAATGAAAAGCGGCTGGGACTAATCGGCGGATGGTTGTTGCGGCGAGGAATGAAGCGCGCCGATTTCGTCATTGCTCAATCGCAATGGCAAAAGGAGAAACTGCGGGAGCATTACGGAAAAGAGAGCGTCGTCATGCGGTCGGCGCATCCCATGCCGGCGGCGGTTCCGGAGAATAAAAAAGGCGTTCTTTGGGTGGGGCGATGCGAGTATTGGAAAGGGCCGAAGGTTTTTCTCGACCTGGCGGAAGCGTTGCCGGAGCATTCGTTCACAATGGTTTGCCAGAAGTCGAACGTTCCGGAGATGTTCGAAGAACTATCGGCGCGGGCGGCGCGCTTGCCGAACGTGACGTTTATTCCCGGCATTCCTTACGAGGAAACGGAGCCGCTGTTCGCCTCTCACCGGATTATGGCGAATACCTCGGTGCGGGAGGGTTATCCTAATACCTATGTGCAATGCTTCAAATGGGGCGCGCCGGTGATAACGCAGCATATCAATCCCGACGGTTTGTTGGAATCCAACCGGATGGGGATTCAAGCGGGACATAATTTCAATGATTTGACGGCGGCGGCGCGGCGGCTGCTGGAAGACGAACGCGAATGGAAGGAATACAGCGCCAATGCGCGGCGGTTTGCGCTGGAAAACCATAACGTAGAAAAAATTGCTGCGGATATCTATCGTATTATGAAGGACTTACAGAATTCTTATGAATGAAAAGCGATGAATACAGGACGGAAGGCCTTATGTCCGAAGCAATCAATGTACCCCAGGAAGTGAAGGGGCTTTACACGAGATATCCGTTTCCCGGTCCCGGATTGGAAACAGAGGTCGTGGAGAATTTTCGACGGGCGCTGGCGTTCTTGCGAGTATCGCCGGATGAATTGCGTAATGCGTCCGCCCTTGACGCTGGGTGTGGGACGGGAATTGTCGCCGCTTACTTGGCTTCTAGATGTAAAGACGTAAAGGCGTTAGACTTGACAAGCGCATCCCTGGAAATGGCTAAAGAACGGGCGGAACGCGGCGGTTTCCTCAACATCGAATTTCGCCTTGGCTCCGTCTTCGATCTCCCCTTTCCCGAACAGAAATTCGACCTGGTTTTGTCGCGTGGTGTATTGCATCATACGGAAGACGCCTACCGGGGATTTTGCCGCATTGCTTCCGCCTTGCGTCCTGGCGGGAGGATCATCGTCAGCTTGTATCACCGCTACGGGCGGTTGCGGCACCGGCTGCGGCGGGCAAGGGTGGCGCGAATCGCGGGGGAGGATATCGAGAGGCGAGTAGAGACGGCGGAGCGGTTGTATTTTTTGGGGACTCCGGATTCGGAAAAAGAGCGGATCCGCAGTCTAATCAGCGATCAATACGCGCATCCCCATGAAACCTATCATACGGGGGGGCAGGTGATGCGATGGTTTAGGGAAAATGGGATCGAATACGCTTCGTCCTATTATCCCATCCATCCCACGGAATATTTTCAATTGGAAGAGGCGCTGTTTCCCGAAGAAGCGTTGCAACGTTCAGGAAAGCATCGCGCCGCCCGCGCTGTTTTAAGGGGAATGAAAGCGGCGCGGATAGATAAAGCAATGGCGCTGCTGGGAGGCGGCGGCGCATTGGGCCGGACGATGATGGAATTATCCTGGTTTTTCTTCAATATCCAGTATTTCTATATGACGGGGATCAAGAAGGGAGATTGAGGACTCCTCTTATTACTGCGAAGCTTGGTTCGCGTTAATAACGGGATTTCTTTTTAATGTGAACATGAATAAGAAAAACTCTTTTTATGGTTTTATTAAGGACATAATCCCCATCTTCAGGAATAACAGCCTTCAGTTATAATTTTTCATATCCAACTAAGTTCCATTACGGAACAACATACCGAATTTTTCCCTACCTGCATGGAGCCGCATGGAAATCCCCGTTTTTTGCATTTTTATCTTCGTCTACGCCGGAATGATTTTGGGCGGGATTCCGGGTTTGGTTTTGGATCGCACGGGGATTGCCTTGATCGGGGCGATCGCCGTGATCCTGACGGGGGCCGCTTCGCCCATCGAGGCGTGGAATGCGGTGGATGTTTCGACGATCGCCTTGCTTTTCGGGCTGATGGTGGTTTCGTCCCAGTTCAGGTTGGGGGGATTTTACGTCGCCGTGACGCGGGCGCTCGCCGCTTCGCCTTATTCTCCGGAGCGGATTCTTTTGTTGTTGGTCTATATTTCCGGGCTGCTCTCGGCTCTATTGGCTAATGACATCGTTTGTTTGGCGATGGCGCCGATTCTGATTGAAGGCTGCGCGAAGAAGAAGCTGAATCCAGTTCCTTTCCTGATCGCACTGGCCTGTGCGTCCAATATAGGATCGGCGGCGACGCTGATCGGCAATCCGCAAAATATGCTGATCGGGCAGGGATTGAAACTCTCCTTCCGCGGCTATCTGCTAGACGGCGCCATTCCCGCTGCGTTAGGTCTTTTCGGAGCTTGGGGGATTATCTGTTGGAATTATCGGGGTCGATGGCGATGCGAATTCCGCTTGCCGGAAGTGGTAGCGCCCGTTTTCAATCTTTGGCAAAGCGGAAAAGGATTAGTTATACTTGCGCTGCTGCTCGCCGTTTTTCTCTTTACGCCGTGGCCAAGGGAGGCGGCGGCGCTGGCGGCGGCGGGGATTCTGTTGACGAGCCGCAAGATGGAGTCGCGGAACATGCTGGGATTGGTGGATTGGCATGTGTTGGTTTTGTTTATCGGTCTGTTCGTGGTGAATCATGCGTTGAATGCGACGGGTTTGGCGGCGGCCGGGATTTTGCGCTTGGCGAACAGCGGCGCCGATTTGCACCATCCCGCCTGGCTTTTCGGCGCGACGGTTGTCCTTTCCAATTTGGTTTCCAACGTACCGGCGGTGATGCTGCTTATGCCCGCCGCCACACATCCGCTCGCTGGTCCGGTATTGGCGTTGAGCAGTACGCTGGCGGGCAATCTCATCATCGTCGGCAGCATCGCCAATATCATTGTAGTCGACAAAGCGGCGCAATGCGGCATCCGCATCGGCTGGAAAGAACACGCGCGCGCGGGGATTCCCATTACGATATTGACTTTGGCCATCGCGGCGGTTTGGTTGGGGATGCGGGCTGTTATGCATTAACAACGAATAGCGGATTGTGGCTAGGAATCGGCTTCATTCTTCCTTGACAATTTTTACTTTGCGCTTTTTCTGCTTCTGCTGAATGAGATAACCGATGGAGCTTAGGGGGAGGAAGGCGATGGGGACGTTGATGGAATCGGCGATGAAGTAGCCTCCGGCGCAAGCGGTGAGGGCGATGACGATTTGTTTCTGCGCTAGAATGAAGAGGACGGAAATGATGAGAGCCAGGACGGCGGGCCAGGCTTCTCCCAGCGTGCGGTTGAGCGAATCGAGGACGCCTATGGCGGCGAAGAGCCGTTCAACGAGTTCCCGCTGGCCTTTGTCGGCGTAGAGGATATATAGGGAACCGGCGAAGGCGGCGAGGAAAATGGCCGCCGCGAATAGGCGCTTGGAGAGAATGACGCCCAAGACGCCGGTCACAGCGCCAGCAATATAAGGCGCAATCGGATGCGTGGGAAAATATCGGATGAGATCAGGGTTGATTTCGGGCGCCAGAGTAATGAGCATTTGGTAAAAACTGAAGCCAAAGAGAAAGCCGAGTCCGAAGCCGACGGCGTTCAAGCCCATGCGGAAAAGCGTCCAGCCAAAAGCGAATAAGCCTAAACCAATAGCCAAGCGAAGACAAAATTCGGGAGTGATGTTTTGCATAGTAATCTTTATATGATGAGCCTCTTGCAAAGCTATATTATTCCTCCCCCAAGCTTGGGGGAGGTTAGGAGGGGTTGAGATAAGTCTAACAAAATCAACCCCCCTCTAACTCCCCCCAAGCTTGGGGGGAGAATTGAAAAGAAAATTAAACCATTTTTGCAAGAACCGCTGATGATAAAGGATAAATCAAGGCTCTCATTCGTTATTCGCTAAGCGCGTCTTGCCGTCAATTCGGCGATAATCCGATTGCATTCCGGATCGGAAGGATTGAGGGCGACGGCGGAGCGCAGACAATCGATGGCTTCGTCTTGCTTATCCAATTCCATGCGCACTCGTCCAAGGTATTTTAGCGCCTCGAAATGATCGGGCGAATGCTCCAAGCTGAGTTCCAGGTTTTTTTCCGCCGCCTGCCATTTGCCTTCATGCGCAGAAATTATGCCTTTGACGAGAGCGATGTCGGGGCAACGAGGATCGAGGTCCAGCGCGCGCTTAAGGAATTCCGCCGTTTTAGCTTTGTCGCCTTTGCCATAAGCCAGCTGAGCCAATTGGGCATAAGGCCGTGGGTTGTCCCGGTTGATTTTCAAGACGCGGACGTAATAGTCTCGAGCTTCCGCCGCATTGCCGGACATCTGGCATGCGATTCCCATTTCGAGCAGGGCTTCTTCATATTCGTCGTCCCGCATCAACGCTTCCTGCAGGAAACCCATCGCTTCCTCATACTTTCCCATTCGATTGGACGCCAATCCCAGGTTGTATAAAACCAGAATATCGGGGGAGTGTTCTTTCATAAAAGATAAGAAAACGTCGTAAGCGCGCTTGAACAAACCTTTTTTGGCGAAGGCCATGCCGAGAAGCATGGCGGCGTCCCTTTCGACGCCGGGCCGGTCTTTCAGTTCCAGCAGGCGCATGATGGCTTCGTTGTATTGCTCATTGCGAAAAAGAGCGGCCGCTTCCACCAACTCTTCGCGGGCTTCTTCTTCGGGGGATTTCTCGGCGGATTCTTCCTCTTGATATTCCAGCGCGTGGATGACGGCGTTGAGGCCCCGCTTGGCCGGTTCGTATTCCGGATCCAGTTCCAGGCTCAGTTCGTAGTATTCCTGGGCTTTCGCCAATTTTTTCAATTTTCGCAAAACATCTCCGGCGGAAGCGTAAAATGGGGCGTAATGAGGCATCGTCTTTATGCCCGCTTCGAGGAGGGAAAGGGCTTTTTTGGGACTCTGCTCCTGTAGGTAGTACTTGGCCAATTCGTTGCGGACGCGGGGATCCTTGGGATTCTTTTTTAAGGCTTTTTTGAGGATCTTGACGCCCTTGGTTTCCTCTCCGGCTTTTATCAGGCTTTTGCCATAGGACCAATGCGCTTCCTGGTCGTTGGGAAGCAGCGAAAGGACCTTTTCATACATGGAAAGCGCGTCGGCGGAGCGCTGCATCTCGTCGTAAATGCGCGCTATGAGGTAATAGACATCGGGATAATCGGGCTGGATGACGAGGACTTTTTTTAAGGGAATAAGGGCTTGCTCGTAATGGCCGGCGGAGTAAAGCTCCATCCCTTGCCTGTAATGTTGTACGAAGGGGTTTGCGTTGGCCATGAAACCGCCTGATCGCATGCGGCTGCGCTTGCCGGGAGAGCGGATTCCGGGAGGGCGTTCTTGCGAAAAGAATACGAACCGGCGCCATTTCCCTGGAATCGAACCGTTGGCGAATTACCCTCCGGCGATCGCGGCGCCTTATCAAGGGTAAAAGAAAAAATGGGCGATACTGGATTCGAACCAGTGGCCTCCAGTTTGTGATACTGGCGCTCTAACCAACTGAGCTAATCGCCCGCTCGGTTTTAATTATCGCCCAGGTTGGGATGAAGTCAAGGCGATAATAACTAATGATGAGTGATGAATGATGAATGATGAGTGATTTGGATATCACAGAGATATGTCCATTCCCCGGGTAAAACAGTCGTCTCGCTAGTGTTACCTATGAGATTTCGCAATGCGGTTAAATAATCGCAAGCGCGCCATTCCGTTCATCCTATCATCCTTTATCCTAAAACTGACATCTACACGGCGACGATGTTCAAGAGTTTTCCGGCGACGTAAATCCGCTTTTTGATCGTTTTGTCTTCGATCCAGCGGGTAATCATGGCGTCTTGGTTCGCCGCTTGCCAAGCCATTTCCTCGTCGGCTTCAGCGGGAACCTCAACCTTGCCGCGCACCTTGCCGTTGACCTGAACTACGATGCTGATGGTTTCCGTCTGTAGGACGGAAGGATCGAACGCAGGCCAGGATTGATCTTGTACAAAGCCGGTTTCGCCCATCGCTTCCCATAATTCGTCGCTCAAATGCGGCGCGAAGGGGGAGAGGATGCGAATGAGGGTTTCCGCCGCTTCGCGGAAGATGGGGAAATCGGCGGCGGCCACGCCGCTTTCGCCGACGAAGCGGTACATTTCATTAACCAGCTCCATGATCTTGGCGATGGCCGTATTGAGAGCTATGCGTTGTTCGATGTCGGCGGCTACGCCTTCGATGGCGCGGTGGCAGGCGCGGCGCAATTGCAGCGCGGCTTCACTTGGCGCTTCCGAAGAAACAGGCGCCGAACGAAAAGCGGGGGAAAAGCGCATAATCAAACGGTAGACGCGATCAAGAAAGCGGGAAGCTCCGATTACGCCTTCATCGCTCCAATCGAGGTCTCTTTCCGGCGGTGAGGCGAAGAGGATGAAGAGGCGGGCGGCATCGGCGCCGTATTGTTCAAGAATAGGGCCGGGATCGACGACGTTGCCCTTGGACTTGGACATTTTAAAGCCGTCCTTGGTGACCATGCCTTGCGTCAAGAGTTTTTTGAACGGTTCAGAACAGGAAAGCAGTCCTATATCCCTTAGCGCTTTGGTGAAGAAGCGGGAATACAGCAGATGCAGAACGGCGTGTTCGACGCCGCCGATGTATAAATCCACCGGCATCCACTCGTTAGCCAGAGCTGTGTCGAAGGGTTTTTGTTCGTTGCGGGGATCGATGTAGCGCAGAAAATACCAGGAGGAATCCCAGAAGGTATCGATAGTATCGGTCTCGCGCCGGGCGGCGCCGCCGCATTGTGGACATGCCGTATGGACGAAGGATTCGTGCCGTTCGAGGGGCGAGCCTTCGCCGGTGATTTCCACGTCCGTGGGCAGTTCGACGGGCAGCCGATCGTAGGGAACAGCGACTTGGCCGCATTTCTCGCAATGAATCAATGGGATGGGCATGCCCCAGTAGCGTTGGCGGGAGATGCCCCAATCGCGCAAGCGGTAATTGACGGTTCCCTGGCCGACGCCCTTGGTTTCCATCCAGGCGGTAACCGCTTTTTTCCCTTCTACGTTGGGTGTTCCTTCGAAGGGGCCGGAATTGACCATGACGCCTTCGTCCACCCAGGCCGCCGTCATTTCTTCAGCGGAATCGAAGGGGGCGTTTTCCGGCTTGATGACCAGACGCATGGGCAGGCCGTATTCCTTGGCGAAGAGAAAGTCGCGCTGGTCGTGAGTGGGGACGGCCATGATGGCGCCGGTTCCGTATTCCACTAAGACGTAATTTGCGATCCAGATGGGGATTTTTTCCTCATTGACGGGATTGACGGCGAAGCGTCCGGTGAAGACGCCCTCTTTGCGCGCGGCGTCGTCGGTGCGGTCGGCTTTGTCCATGCGGGCGACGTCTTCGATGAAGGCGCGGCAAGCGGCTTCTTGCGGAGTATCGGCGATCAGTTTTTCCACGAGGGGATGTTCGGGAGCGAGAACCAGATAGGTTGCGCCGAAAATCGTGTCGGGGCGAGTGGTGAAAACGGGGATGGCGGTTCCGGCCAGCGGTTCGCCGGAGACGCGGAAGACGATCTCGGCGCCTTCGGAGCGTCCGATCCAGTTATGCTGCATAACTTTGACCTTGTGAGGCCATTCCGTCAGCGTTTCCAAATCCCGCAGCAGTTCTTCGGCGTAATCGGTGATCTTGATATACCATTGGGGCATGTATTTTTGCGCGACGAGGGAATCGCAGCGCCAGCACAGGCCGTTGATTACCTGCTCGTTGGCCAGCACCGTCTGGCAGGAGGGACACCAGTTGAGCAAGCCTTCCTTGCGATAGACGAGACCTTTATCCCAAAACTTCAGAAAAAGCCATTGCCCCCATTGGTAATATTTTTCATGGCAGGTGGCGACTTCGCGGTCCCAGTCGTAGGCGAGGCCGAGCGCCTGTTGTTGTCTTTTCATCTCGCCGATGTTGTTGTAGGTCCATTCGGCGGGGTGGATTTTGCGTTTAATGGCGGCGTTTTCCGCTGGCAGGCCGAAGGCGTCGTAGCCCATCGGGTGAAGAATGCGGAATCCCTTCATGCGGTAAAAGCGGGCCATGACGTCGCCGATGGAGTAGTTACGCAAGTGGCCCATGTGTAATTTGCCGGAAGGATAAGGGAACATTTCGAGACAGTAGAATTTTTGTTTATCGCCGCGCATGGGGGCGGAAAAAGCTTTTTCCTCGAACCAGCGCGTTTGCCATTTGCGCTCGACATCGGTAAAGGGGTAATGATCCGGCGCATCCTTGACGCCGGAGATGACGGATGTTTTTAATTCCACGGAAGCCATGTCGATCCTCGATAGTAAAATTACATACGTTTATGTTGATAAAACGGATTGTATTCGATTATGCCGGGAATGATGGAGTGTAATAATTCTTGTAAAGAAGAAGATTCTATCTATTCTAAAAGATATTTTAAGCCGGATCATAAGGTATATGCAGAGCCAATCAATGCTGTTATGCGAAAACTAAGCGGCGTCCTTTAGGTTTCGGAATGGCGTCTCCAAACTCCAACGCCGTATCAATCCAAAGTTGGGCCGCTTCATGGATGTTCCTTAAAGCCTCTTCGTGGGAATATCCATGCGCCATGCACCCTGGCAATTCGGGAATTTCCGAGATGAACGCTTGATCATCCTCGCTCCAGTATAGGATGATTTCATATTTATTATCCATTCGGCTATTCCCGCGCTTGGAGCGTTCAAGGGCGGAAAAATATCGCCCTTGACGCTCTCAAGAAAAGTACTGTCAATTGCGCAGCGCGGCGACGACTTTGCTCGCTGCTTCCGCGAGGCCGCTGGCGACGATGAAGGGGAAATCCGCCTTTTCCAGCATGGCTTTAGCTTCTTCGGCGTTGGTTCCGCGCAGGCGAATAACGATGGGGACTTTTACTTCCACTTGTTCCAAAGCCTGCACAATTCCGCCCGCCACGCGGTCGCAGCGCACGATGCCGCCGAAGATGTTGACCAGCACCGCTTTGACGTTGGGATCGGACATGAGAATGCGGAAGGCCGCCGCGACGCGCTCGACGCTGGCGGTTCCGCCTACGTCGAGGAAATTGGCGGGCATGGAGCCAGCCAGTTTAACCAAATCCATCGTCGCCATCGCCAGTCCGGCGCCGTTGACCATGCAGCCGACTTCACCGTCCAGTTTAATGTAATTCAAGTCGTATTTGGACGCCTCGATTTCCAGCGGCTCCTCTTCGGATAGATCGCGCAGCGCCAAAAAATCCTGATGGCGGAAGAGGGCGTTGTCGTCCAGATTGATCTTGGCGTCCAACGCAATCACGCGGCCGTCTTCCGTGACGACGAGGGGATTGATTTCGGCCAGCGAGGCGTCGCATTGGACGAACGCCGCGTATAATTTCATAAGGAAGGAGGCGCAGGCGAGCGCTTCTTTCCCCTCCAGGCCGATGCCGTAGGCCAGGCTGCGCGCTTGAAACGCTTGGAAGCCCGCGCCGCGATCCACCTTCGCTTTGAGGATTTTTTCCGGCGAGCGGGCGGCGACCTCTTCGATCTCCATCCCGCCTTCCGAGGAGGCCATGACGACGACGCCTTCCGAAGCGCGGTCGATGACGATGCCAATGTAGAGTTCCCTCTTGATGGGCAGCCCCTCTTCCACCAAAACTTTTAGAACTTCTTTGCCTTCGGATCCCGTTTGGTGAGTAACGAGTTTCATGCCCAAGATTTTGCCTGCGAGTTCTTCGGCTTCGGCGGGCGATTTGGCCAGTTTGACGCCGCCGCCTTTGCCCCGGCCTCCAGCGTGAATCTGGGCTTTGACAACGGAGACGCTGGAACCCAAGTCTCTCGCGATTTTTTCCGCTTCTTCCGGCGTGGCGGCGACCGTTCCGCGCGGAACGGGGACGTCGAACTTGCGTAGAATTTCCTTCGCCTGGTATTCGTGAATCTTCATCCTAAATTCTCCCAAATATATTAAATGATGAATGATGAGTGATGAATGATGAGTCTAAAAGACGGATTGCGCTTCGCTTTATACCTTTTCTTTAGCCTTATTTGTCAGAATCGGGATAGGCAGGTTTTTCAGGATTCTCAGGATAAAAAAAAATAATCCTGGTTATCCTTTCATCCAGGATATCCGGATTCAGACAAATATCTCTTTCATAACAATTCCAAAAATTCCTCTACGCTCAAACCGGAAACGCGAATTAGTACGCGTAAAGTTCCAATGGATAATTCCATATGTTGCGGTATAGATAGATTAGCGCGTATTCCTTCTTTTACCAAAACCACATGACTGCCGACTTGGCCTTTAACTTCCCAATCCGCCCGCTGAAAAGCTTTCACGGCTTCTTTCCCTGAAATATTCTTTAACCGGCCCATCGTTAAACCGAAACCAGGACTCGTTGTTGCCCAGGTTTGCTGGATTGGGTGGAGATAGCTTTTTGATCTTCCGCCCATAACCATGCGGCGATCGCTTCCTTGATGTTCTCTAGGGCTTCCCTCTCATCCTTTCCCTGAGAAACGCATCCGGGAAGGCTAGGGCATTCGGCTACGATCCATCCGTCTTCCGCTTTTTCTAAGATAACGTTAAACATCATTGCGGATTCTCCCGATTAAAGTATGTCTCAACCGAGAATTTGAATCTGTTCTTCGGCTCGCATAAAATCATATCATTCCCGATTAGTTTTTCGAATCCTCTTTCGCTTCGCTTTTCTCCGCTTGTTGTTCCAAGCGCTTTACGGTTTCTTCCAGTTCCTTAACGCGCGTTTCGAATTTCTTTTGCTGATCGAATAGATCGTCGAGGCGCTTGGCGTTGTCCGCCGAGAGTTGCGAACCCTTCTCGCGCCGGATTTCCTTGATTGCGTTATCCGCCTGGCTGCGGAGCGATTCCGAGGCGTCGTCTTTGGCGACGCGGTGCAAGTGAGGAATGGCCTTCTCGTCTTTCAATGCTTGCAAGCCGGAAATGGCGCCGCTGCGAATGCGGTCTGACGAGGATTGGAGATATTCCAATAGCATTTCCCGCGTCTTATTTGCGTTTTTCTTCGTTTTCTCGGCGAGCTCGCCAAGACCGCGCATAGCCGTCATTCGAATACCGCGAGAATAAGGATCCTTGGAAAATTTATCGAGTTCGGAATAGATGCGCGGCTCTTCCAATTCGATCAAAGCATTCAAGGCAGCAGAACGAACCGTATCTCGATACGATTCACGATCAAGGCCGGGGCGCAGGATGGAATAGACGCCATCTAATTTGATGCGTTGCAGCGAATCGGCCGCCGCCGCAATGACGTAAATGCTTTTATCGTTTTTAAAGCGATCCGCTGCGGCTTCGAAAGCGTCTTTGTCTTTATAAAATTTCCCCAACTGAGAAACGACGGTGCGGCGCACTTTGGGATTGGGATGATGGCAGGCGGCAAGCAGAATCTTTTTCGTCTTTTCCGTTTGGAAGCGTCCGATCACCTCGGCCGCTTCGCTTTGCACCTTCCAATACGAATCCTCGTTCAGACGCTTGGCTAAGGCGTCGATGATGCGCTCGTCGTCCTTGCCGCTCAAGGCGCTCAGGGCGCGCAGGCGTATGACGATGGTGGATCCGTTTTGCAATTCCTCCAGCAGCATCTCTTGCGATTTCTCATGCGCCAATTCCATAAGCACTTTGAGCCGTGGATTGATATCGACGCTAATGGGCGGCTCTTGGCAGTGGATGGAAACGGTCTCGTCTTTCTTGGCGATATCCGCCGTATGATGGAGGATTCCCGATTTGGTCGCGACGTCGATTTCCAGCGGGAACGCATAGGCGGGAGCGCCGTCCGCCGCTTCCTGCGTTTGTTGCAGCCGCACCCGCACTTGCTTCAATTTGGGCAGCCATTCGTGCGAGGCTTTGATTTTGGGATGGCCGGGCGTATAAATCCACTGCTCGAAGAAGCGATCCATAGGCCGGCCGCTGACTTCTTGAATCGTTTCCAAAAAATCGTCCGTATCCACTAAGCCGGGAGCGAATTTTTCCAAATAGCGTTTCATGATTTTGCGGTATAAGTCATCGCCTAATTGGTTGCGCAACATGTGGAGAACGCAGGCGCCTTTGGGATAGGAGTGGGAGTCGAACATCTCGTCGGGATTAGCGAAGCGGTTATCGACGATAGGGCGCGTGTAACTGCGGCTGGAGTTGATATATTCCACCATATTCCCCATCATCGCATCAAGAAACCTGTCTTCTCCCTCCGCATGTTGAAACCATAAGGCGTCAGAATAGGTGGCGAAGCCTTCGTTGAGCCATAGTTCCGGCCAGGATTTGCAGGTTATTAAATCGCCGAACCATTGATGGGATAATTCGTGCGCGATGAGGCCGTCTTGATCCGCGTCCAGCCGCGCTTCTTCGTCCATGACGGTCCACTCGTGCAGCGTGGTCGCCGTAGTATGCTCCATGCCTCCGGCGCGGAAGTCGCGCACGGCGGCTTGGGCGTATTTTTCATAGGGATAGGGATAGCCGAAAAAATCGCTGAAGAAATCGATCATGGCGGGGGTTTTGCCCATGCTGGGGCGGGCGTCCTTGGCCAAGCCCTTTTCGACGTAATATTCGACGGGAATCCCTTTCCAATCGTCGCGCACAATGTCGAAATGGCCTACGACGAGACTGACGAGATAGACGACGTGAGGAATCTTTTGCTTCCATACGTCCGTGCGCCATTCACCTTCCTCTTTCGATTCTACGAGAAGACCGTTGGAAAGCGTGACGAATTCTTTGGGAACCGTAGCGATCATTTCCGTCACCATGCGGTCGTTGGGATAGTCGAGGCAGGGAAACCAATTTTTCGCCTGGTTGGGTTCGTTGAGCGTGTATAGTTGATCGGGATTGACCGGTGCGGCATGTTGAGAGTCGCTGAAATACATCCCTTCTTTGGGAGCGGCGGAATAGGCGATGCTCATATTGTAAGAGCGATCCATTGGCAGGGATTGGGAGAAGGTAATAAGCAGCGCGTTATCGGCGTAGGTCCAATCCATCGAGCCGGGCGCATCGCATTCGACTTTTTCGATTTTCATATCTTTGGCGTCGAAGCGAATGCTGGAAACGCCATCATAGAGGGGGCGAAATTGATATTTAGCTGTCGCTTCGATGCGCATCTCCTTCATGAAAACCTTAATTTCCAGGGTAAGATGCTCGCAATCGACTGTTCGTTCCGGCTGATAGCTGCGGTTGAAGACGCCGTCGATTTTTTTCGGAGGAAACAATCGAAAACCGTCGGCAATGCGATCCGCTGCGGCGGAACCTGCGATGGCCGTCAACATAAAAATGAAAAATGATATTCCCCATAGAAGTTTTCGTGCTGACATTTGGCGCTCCTTAACAAGATCATCATCGCGTTAATGGAAAATTCAGCATATCACAAGGGTGGCGAAAGAGGTAAGTCCCTTTATTTTGAATGATGAATGATGAATGATGATTGATGAATCTCATATTACGCAGCCTGGGAGCGCGGGCGTCTCGCCCGCAGATAGGAGCAGCCGATCCAACGCAGCGCTTGGGTTTTATTTTTCGTTGCGTTTTCGAATCACGAAACCGCGAAAAGGCGCGAATTCCACGAATTCCACGAATTTTTTGCATCACGGATATCAAGGATTTTTTGGGACTTCACCAAAGAATCCTTTTAATGGCGTGATCCAAATGCTTATTTGATTGCATGATTTTTTTCGTGTTTTTCATTATCCCTTTGCGTTTTCGTGATTCAATCGACGATCCCAATATCGCCTTTATTTTTTCTTCACGCGTAACATGAGTGATGAATGATAAATAAAGGAGTAGTAAACGTGGCGAATTTGTTTGGCAAGAATTGGAACGAGAAGCAATTGAGCCGCTATACGGGCGCAAAATGGCAGGCGGGGGGAATTCGGCGGATGCGCTTCGCCGAGGGGCCGGAAGAAGGGACGGAAGCCGTCCAATTCGACGCGGGCAACGGGTTGACATTCAACGTCATTCCTAGCCGGGGATTGGATATCGCCTCGGCGAAGTTTTGCGGCGCTTCGCTTTCCTTCGACGCGCCGATGGGCGAAGCCCATCCCGCCTATTTCGATTCGCAAGGTTTAGGTTGGCTGCGGACTTTCTTCAGCGGCTTGGTGACGACGTGCGGTCTTACTTGGGCGGGCGCGCCTTGCGTCGATCGGGGCGAGGCGCTGGGGCTGCATGGCCGTTATTCCCATCTGCCCGCCCGGCAATTGAAGATCGGCGATGAGTGGGTTGGAAACAATCGCCGATTGTGGATTTCCGGCGAGTTCCGCGAGTGCAATCTCTTTGGCCCCAACATCGCTGCCACCCGCACTGTTTCCATCGAATTGGGATCGCATACGATCCGCATCGAAGATTTTGTGCGCAACGAAGGCTTTACGCCTGCGCCGCACCAGATGCTCTATCACATCAACATCGGCTTTCCCGTCGTCGATGAAACTACGCGGCTATTGGCGAATTCCGCCATTACTCCCCGCGACGCCGAGGCGGAAGCGGGCAAGGAAGAATACGACCGCTTTGAAGCGCCTAAAGCAGGATATAAGGAGAAGGTTTATTACCATGACATTAAGCCGGACAAGAAAGGCTTTGGCTGCGCCGCGTTGGTCAATCCCGAATTTAACAATGGGCAAGGATTGGGCGTTTGCGTGCGCTACCGCAAGAAGGAACTGCATCGCTTCGCCCAATGGAAAATGATGGGAGCGGGGACTTACGTCTGCGGGCTGGAACCGGCCAATTGCAGCGTGCAAGGCCGCGCCCACGACCGCGAAGACAAAACCCTCATCTTTTTGAAGTCGGGCGAAGAGCGCCGCTATCTCGTCGAAATCAGCGTTTTACCGGATAATAAGGCCATCGAGGCGGCGAAGAAAACGATTTTGGAATGATGAATGATGAATGCGGAATGATGAGTGAACCCCGCTATAAAGCGAATTGGGAGATTCTCTCTCGATTATGTCCGGATTTATGCTCAAAAATTGCGGCGGGCGCGATTCCAGAAGGTTCGCTTTCCATCGAATTTCATGAAAGCAAAAGCGGAGCGGCTACAGCCTGCGTTACGGGATGCGGCCGCCCGCGGTTTTTGCACAGCCGCTACGATCCCGTCAACGAAGCGCGGCGCTGGGCGGCGGGATTGCCGGCTTGCCAGGATTCCGTCGTACTGTTTCTAGGCTGGGGATTGGGTTATCACGCCTTAGAATGGATGCGCTTGCATGGGGGGGAGATGCAGGCCGTCGTCATCGCCGAGCCGGAGCTTGCGCTGTTTCTCCATTCGCTGCAATGCGCCGATCTGCGCCCGCTGGCTCAAGCGGCGCGAGTAGAAATCGTTCTTGGCGAATCAGGCGGCGCTCTTTATCAGGCGCTGCTGCGCCAAATGGAATTTATTCTCACCGGCGGTTTTTATGTTATCTCTGCGCCATTCGCGGATATCTACCCGCCGGAATTCTTGCATACGCTGCGAGGGGAAATGCAGCGGCTTATGTACGCCAAGGAAGTGATGCTGCGGCACATGGCGGAGATGGGCGGCCTCTGCCAGCGCAACATCATCCGCAACCTGCCCGCCGCCGCCCGCAGCTGGCTGCCCCGCGACGTGAAGAACCTGGCGCGTAAGCAGCCCGCCGTCATTATCGCCGCCGGACCGTCGTTAGACCGCAACATCGCTCTTTTGCCGTCGGCGCAAGGCAAAGCCTGGCTGTTCGCCGTCGATACCAGCTTGAGCATATTGCAGCAGAGAGGCGTCTCTTGCCAGATCGTGGTTACTAAAGACCCGACGGAGCGCAATCTGCTCCATTTTCAAGGCGTCGATTTATCGCATCCGCCCGTCCTCGCCTTCGATCCCCAGATCGATCCCGCGATTCCGGCGATGTTTCCCGGCGCCTTTCTTATGATGCCCAACCGCAATCATGCGTTGCATTCGCATATTAAAGGATTGGAACTAACGCCGGACGATCTCTTGCCGCTGAGTACGAACGTGGCGTTGGCGGCGTTCAATCTCGCCGTTTGCATGGGCTGCGAACCGATTATTTTCGTTGGCCTCGATCTTTGCTTCGCCGTTGGGGAAGGCTCGTCGCACGCCTCCGGTTCCGCCTTGGTTTCGGAGACGAATTATTCACCGCAGGATGGAAGTTTATTCTATCGGCGCGGCGAAGCTTGCGACGCTGTGGAGGCTATCGAAGTGGAAGGAATCGACGGCGCGCTATATCCAACGACGTCCACGTTCTACGAAGCATTGAGGTTATTGGAATCGTTGATCGCCCAATCGGGAGTTCATTGCGTCGACGCTTCGGAAGGAGGGGCGAAGATCGCCGGGATGGAGATCATGACGCTGGCGCAAGCGTTGGATCGTTATTGCATCCAACCTATCGACGATTCCGTTTTATACGCTCTTCCTAGACCTCAACGCGATGCCGCCGCTATCCGCCGCTGCCTCTCCGCCATCGCCGATCATATCGAACATTGCGGCGAAACCGCCCGGCAAGCGTTGGAATGTTTACATAAGAACGATCTCTCATCCATTCCTTCATTTCGAATTGAAATTGAAAAGGATTATCGCCTCTACCAAGAGTTGCAGAGCGCCTTGGAAAGGATCATGGTGGAAGCCGCTCATCCCGGTTTTTGGAGATGGGAATCGTTAGCCGAACAAGAAGCCATTGCGCGATGCCGGTGGTATTTTACGGAAATCGAAATGGCGGGTAAAGTTTATGCGCCGATGGTTCGGGAAGCGATGAAAATAGTGATGAATGAGGAGTGATGAATGATGAATGGCGGCCAAGGGCGAAGTTTTACGCCCTTGGCCTCCCTCATTGAATTGGTGAGTAAAGATTGAAATTTGATGGAGGATACGTTGATTCAGCAAAAACCTTAAATCACATATTATTAACCAGTTCCCAGCGTTGTTGGGCTTGGTTGATTTCGCGGGGCTTGGCGCCTAGGGCTTTGGCTATGGATGCGGCCATAACGCGGTTGCCTCTTGGATTCATGTGGACTCCGTCGGTAGTCATTAGGTTTTCTTGGTCCAGTTTCTTTCGATACCAATCCTCGAAAATTTTATTCAAATCGCATAGGACGATCTTTTTCTCTTTAGCCAATTGGCGTAGAAATTCGTTATAGGGGCGCAGGGTTTCGTTTTCCTTGCTTGTGTGGTTTTCTAAGATGGGAGTAGCGGTGAGGAGGAGTACTTTGGCCCCCGCTTTTTGACAGCGGTCGATCATTTCGATCATGTTTTTCTTGTAATCGGGCAGGAGAACGCCTTGGAGTTGTGGATTGAATTGATGCCATACGTCGTTGACTCCGCAGGAGATGCTGACCCAGGTTGGCTTATGGTCGAGAACGTCTTTTTGCAGGCGTTCGAGCATTTGGTTGGATTTATGGCCGCTGATTCCCGCGTTGACGGTTTTGACTTCGTAACCGTTCACGTCGCAAAATAATTTAAAAAGCGTGACGTAGCCTTCCGGACCGCCGCCCGCCTGCGTGATGCTGTCGCCCAGAAAGACGATGGAATCGCCGTCTTTCAACAGGAAGCCATTCATTTGCGCCGCCGCTCCCCACGCCAGGGCGCCTATGCCTAAGAACAATAATAACAGATAGTTGGAATTCATTCTTTCATCACCTCGCCGTTTTTTTTTCGATAAACGCATTTCGAGGATGAGTATAAAACAGAATATGATGATTAGGCAATGGATTGTTCAAGGGCGGAAAACTCTGCCCTTGCCGCCCGTCTTGGGAAATGACGAGTAATGAATTCGGGGAAAAGAAAACGCAGGAGATAAAAAGGGCGGGAGGGCGCTGGGGGGGACATGATTGATGGGATCATGTAACATTTTGTGTGACGTTTTTGAATCGTCATGATATAATGATGTTCGAAAGCAGGCAGATGCGTTTCTAAGTTGTTATTCTTGTGCTATTTGTCGTTGGACCCCTGCAACGGCGTAGGCTCGCGGCCATTCTTATTTCGATCGGCTGGCGGGAGTTACGAGACGGCGGGCGCGATGTTATGATGTAAACCTGATAACTTCTTCTCCTATGTTGTTGAATTGCGCCCGGAATACGTTAATTCGCCATATGAAAACAGGGAACGTTACAATCCCAAAACTTTAGAGACGTGATGGATGCGCATCGAGTTCGCCTGTGCGGGCGATGCGATTTCGCGATGAAAAGTTAAAATACGCTCGTTTTTTCGAGCCGCGATATTGTAAGTACGTAATAAAGGCGAAAATGCGATCCCGCGCCGATGGTTAATGGAAAAACAAGAAATTTCTTCCAAGCGGTTATCCGCTGGCAGAAAAGGGAATACAAGGCGGCCATCATGAAAGATCAAAGACTAACCGGACGCGATGCGAATCGCCGATTGGCCTCAGGATTTACGATGGTGGAAATCCTGATCGTGATCGGGATTATCGGCATCCTGGCGGCGATCGGCTCGGTGGGATACGTGAAGCAATTGAACCAAAGCCGCGTCGATTCCGCCGTATCGTATATCAATGCGAAATTGCAGCAGGCGCGGCAGATGGCCATCGCCATACGCCAGATCCGGCGGGTGGCCATCGATGCAGGCGCGTTCGACACAGAGTCGAAAAATTGGCGTACCCGGCGGGCGACGATCTGGATCGAAGGAAAAGTCTGCCAGGAATATCTTTTCAGCGATCCGGCGCAATGCGAGAATCCATTGAAGCGGGCCAGCGCCTCTACGGTGCCCAACGCCTACGAGATCGGCGATCCCGATTCGCTTCCGGATGGAGTGTCCATCGCGGATGTGGACGGCCTGATACCGGGCGACGGCGGCAATGCGGAAATTTTCTATATCGAATTCAATCCCCGCGGCGCGGTGAGCAAAGTGTATTTTCAAGGAAAAGAAGCGGAAACGAATTACAACGAAATCGCGCCCGTCATTCACCTGACCCGCGACAACGAAACGTTTGCCATCGAAGGAGAAAGCGGGGATTACGAATGGGCGTTGAGCCAGGCGGGTTCCGCCGCCATTTTGTTCGATGGTGGCGACGACCAGAACGAACGGTATAAAATCCAAACGGTGGAAGTGGTCCGATTGACGGGAAAGACGCGATTTTACGATTTCGCCGTGATGAATCCGTGGCCGCTCGACGAACCGGAAGAAACGAAATAAGCGGGCGGCGGAGCCGGGAGGACGTCATGAATATAAAACAATCGATTCCTGGCCTGAATCGGGCGAAAAGGAACGAAGGATTTACATTGCTGGAAGTCATCATCGCCGCCGCCATTTTGGGCTTGGGGCTGTTGTCGATCGTGAAGGTGTTTCCTTACGGCATTGAGGCGGCCCGCCGGGCGGAGGATTTGACGCAGGCGACGCTGCTGGCGCAGGACCTTTTCGAGGGGATGAAGAGCGATCCCATCAATTTCCCACTGCTGCCCGGCGCCAGTTCCGTATTGATTCCCATGCCGGGCAACGGATACGACGACGATACCAATAACGAGATGTTCAACGCCGACAGGGGGCGGGTGCGGAACAATCCTTACGATCTGAACAACAACGGCAAGCCGGACGTGGATTTCGACGGACTGCCGGAAAAGGACGGCGCGGGATTGCGGACGAATCCGCCCAATGGAATCGACGACGACGGCGACGGCGCAGGGGACGATAATGGCGACAGTTTCAGCTATTCCCGCTCTTCGACGATGATGCGGCGGGCGTTCGCCCATCTGCGATCCGGCGCGTTGGACGGAGATTATTATTACGATCCCGAACCCAATATCGATGAGGAGATTGGCAACGGAAAAGACGACGATGGCGACGGATTGATCGACGAGGATTGCCGTTTGGCGTCGGTGAGAATTTCGCGGACGAACGTTCTTTTGCCTCTGCTGGCGGGAGACGGAATGGATAACGATGGCGATGGAGAAGATAACGACGACGATCCGCGAACGCCCGCCATTGCCGATGGGATCGATAATGACGGCGATGGAATGATTGACGAAGGCATCGACGAAGAGATTTGGGACGGTTTCGATAACGATAAGGATGGTTTGATCGACGAAGACTGTCAAAACGCCCGCTTTCCGTTCAGCCCTTCCCTATTCCCGGCCCCGTTCAGCCGCTATTCCTGGCAGATTTTCGTAGGCCGCATTCCCAACAATGGCCGTTATGGAATCGAAGACGTCAACGGAGACGGCTCGCCGGATTTGGGGGATGGCATCGACAACGACGGCGATGGCCTGGTCGATGAAGAATTGCCGGACGGCTTGGATTTGGATTACCCGATCGCGTCCAATCGGCGGCAGGGGATGACCTACTTGAAGAACTACGCCGGATTGCCCCAGTCTGACGGATTGGTGGACGAAGATTGCATCGCGGCGCCGCTTCCGAATTGGCGCAGAGTGGATATCGTCATCTCCTGGGGAGGCGATGGCGAGGATAACGATGGAGATTCCGCCAAGGCGCGCGTCGATCCCCAATCCACCTACCAATTAGGCGATACTCTCGATCAGAGAAACCGGCGTATGACGCAGCGGATTTCCTATGGCGCGGTATCGTGGGGAATCGACGAAGAGAAACTAGACGGCATCGATAACGATTTCGACGGCGAGATCGATGAAGACTGCTATAAATTCGAATTCAAATTGACGGGATTCATCAATCTGGAGAATCCATCCCAATCCTTCACCATGACCAGCGGCCAACCGCGAGGTTTGGCAATCAGTTCCCGCGAGTGATTTGAAATGATGAGTGATGAATGATGAATGATGAACTCATGTTGCGCAAATCCATTCCCTCGCCCTCTGGGAGAGGGTTAGGGTGAGGGATTTTAACTTGTAGGGTGGGCTCAAAGTGAAGCGTAGCCCACCAATCCCTTGTGGCAGGGCGGCATGGATGGGTGGCAAGGGCAAGCTTGTTTTTGCCCTTGAATTAAACAAATAAAGTTGATTAGGGATGGATCGAACGAAGCAGCTCATCCACGCAAGACGAGGAACGACGAGCAAAGCGCAAGGATCGGCGAGAGGAAAGAAGGTT
>JBFMBP010000028.1 GCA_040755155.1 Candidatus Omnitrophota bacterium
TCCTTGAGTTGGGTCATGTGGGGCCTCCTGATCGTTTCCAATCATGATCGACCCCTTCACAGCCTTTCTGCTGCGGGAAAATGGGTGTCCCTTATGATTTTTTATAATGGGTTTTTCTACACCGCCTTCGGCAGACTGTCCAAAAACGACCACAAACGGGGCTGCGCATAGGAAGCGGCCGTTTGATTCCCCGGCTGCACTTCCACGTCCACTGCCAACCGCAGATTGGCGATGATGTAGGTTTGATACACATGGGAAGGGCGGCCCGGTTTATGCGGATTATAGTCCGCCGCCGCTCCCTCCTGCTTGCCATGCACCGTCTTCACCGTCCCGTCCATGTCCAATATCCATGGCTCGTACAACAACGCTTCGTAACCACGGCGCAAATGGGTTTGAAGCCATTCCCGGCAGGCGGCCTCCTCCACCCCTTGAAACGCCCGGCGCACCGAGTCCTCGCTTACCACCTTTCCCATCCCCAACAATTCCGGATTGACCGAATCGAAACGAATGGCGTTGATATGCGCGTACCGCGTATGGCCGGAGAGAACCGACAACAAGAGCGTCCCCAATACATCGGTTTTGGAGGGCGCGTTAGGACTCGTATACGTCAAGGGACAATCCTTGACCCACGGCTCAAATAAATCCCCCGTCTTCAAAAAATCTATAAAAAACGGCAATTGCCCTAACGCCGTCACCTTCCCTTGCTCGTCCCATTCCACATGAATTCTTCCCCCATACGTGTCGGCGAACAACGAGGTCTTTTCGTTCTCGCAGGGGATTAATCCTCTCTCACCCTCTGGGTGAATCGCTTCCATTCGTCTTCTCCCCTCTATCTACCTTCTTTCTTTCATCTTGCATCCTATTATTTTATTTTCAACTGCCGTTTTTAGGATAATCAATCGTAGGATATACTCGATGATGTTCTTATGACGAGTTTTTTTTGCATTGACATCATTCCATTTTAGGGAGCTGGCGATGAAATATCTCCAACGAGCGCCGATAGCCGCTTCGATCCGTTTTTGCTTATGGCTTCCGGCGGCGGCTTTTCTGGCGTTTTGCCTCGCCATCCGTTTTTCCAATCCCAACTTTGCCGACAGCGTTCCTTTTTTATTTACGGCAATCGGCGCTGTAATTGGCGCAATTCTTTGGCTGGGATTGGCCGCGATGTATTTGGCGGCCGCTTCGATAGAATCGTTCCGTTCCCGCCTGGATGCTATCATCCGTTTTGTTGGCTCTCAAAAATTATCTGGCGGTATAATGGCTTTTGCGGTCATCGCTTATTCTCTGTTATCCGCAGAGTCTTATTATCATAATCAATCCCTTATCGACGATCGCGCTCCCCGCTTAGCCGTATTCGGTTTGGATGGAGCGACATGGACTCTCATAGATCCACTGATGGAAGCGGAGAAACTTCCAACCCTTCGCCGATTGAGCCAAGCAGGATCGAGGGGGATTTTGCATAGCCTAGATCCTATGACGTCGCCGGTTTTATGGGCGTCGATTTCAACAGGTTTGCCGCCGGATAAGCACGGCGTCACGGGATTCTTTTCCACCCGGGCCGATTTAAAAGCGCCTAGGATTTGGGATTTATGCCGCTCGAATCGATTGAGAGTAGGATTGTTCGGATGGTTATTGACCTGGCCGCCGGGCGATCCTTTTTCCTTTGAAGTTCCTTCCTGGATGGCGCGAAGTCCTGCGGCTTATCCTCCGGAATACGCCTGTTTGCAGGAGATCGTTTTGGAACAGGGACGGGATGGGAGAAAATATAGCCCCCTGACGGCGCTGTTTCGGTGCGCCAGGCGGGGCGCCGGGCTGCGAGCTGTGGAGAAGATGCTCTGGTTTTATCTTCGCGACGGATGGGGTTTGTCGGAGGAAGCCCATTTAGCCGAAAAGATGCTAGCCGAAGTCCGGCTGCAAACCGACTTGTATATCGCCCTCATGCGCCGATACCGGCCCGATGTTACGGCTTTTTCCCTTTACGGGACGGATAAATTAGGGCATCGCTTCTGGCACTCCATGAAACCGGAATCGTTCGATGGTCCCATCGCCGAATCCTCCCGCTTCCGCCATATCATAGAAGATTACTACCAGGAAGCCGATCAAGCCCTGGGGCGCATTCTATCCGTGTTTCCTCTCTCCGCCAATATCGTAATTCTGTCGGATCACGGCATGAAAGCGGATACGGCGTTGCCGCGCCAGTTTTTTTTGGATGCGGCCAAGTTTTTGCGGGCGCTGGGCGCAGAAGGGCTTTTCCATTATGCTTTCGTTAACCGGCAATTGATCCTCGAACCGATTCGCGCTGGCCATGAGTTAAAACCGTGGTTGGAAAAGATCGAAGCGGTTCGTTTTTCGGATAGCCAGGAGCCTTTGTTCCAAGTGCGGGAAGAAGAGGGAAAGATTTGGGCGCATACCGATTTTTCGCTGACCTGGAATCCCGATTCGCCTCTTTTGCAGCATGAATCCATCGCCATCGCCGATCGATCGTATCCTACATCCTCCTTTTTCTTCTCTCGGACATTTTCCGGCGAGCACGATCCGGCGGGGATCGTGATTTTGGCGGGACAAGACGTCAAACGTGGGGCCAAGTTGATGGAAGCGAATCTGTTGGACATCGCGCCGACGATTCTCTATTTGTTAAGCCTTCCCATCAGCCGAGAGATGACGGGCCGGATTCTGGAGGAAGCCCTGGCGGTGGATAAGAAGCCGGTTTACGTCGATCGCTACGAGCCGTCTCATTTCCAAGAAGGAGAAATTATAACGCCGATGGAATCCTACCTAGAGCGATTGCGCAGCGTGGGTTATATTGAATGATGAATGATGAATCTCGTTGAATTTCTAATTCTCCTAAGAAAACGCTTTTATTAAGTCGAATAAAATAAGCTCAAAAGGCGGTGTGGCTAGGGTAAGTCGTCATTGTACATTATCATCCCAGCCTTGAAAGGCTGGGCTATTATAAAATGCCCCTTTAAAGGGGCTAACTACAATAGCCCACCGTTTCAACGGTGGGGCGGCAGGGTTTTTCATCCTTCAATCGTTGATAGCCTTTCCTCAGTAAGGAGGCTCATCACTCATCATTGGTTTTATAGGAAATCGTCGCGATGGATAAAAAAAGGGAATGGTTGAAATGTTCGGCAGTAGCCGGGGGATTCTATCTCATCGTTTATATTTTATTGGCGCATCATTTTTGGGGATTTTTCAATCCTTGGCTGATTCTGATAATTTTCCTTTTTTTTCTGGGGGACGTTTGGGGATTGCATTGGTGGATCAAGCGCCAGGGGGACGATGAAAATAATCGGTATCCATAATATGGGCGGGTGGCAGAGAACTGTAGGGTGGGCTCAAAGCGAAGCATAGCCCACCACACCCTTGAGAAAAGTAGGATGGATCGCGTTTTTTGATCCATCGATGTAAGAGATGAAATAATTGATGGGTCAAACGGCGCGACCCATCCTACAATTTAAATCCGTTCGTTACTTGATTAAGCCCAAAGGAAACTAATCATGAATCATGCGATCAAAACCACCGTCGTCGGCAGCTACCCCGTTCCGAGTTGGTTGCTTGGAAATACGTCCCGTATGGTTTTAAGAGACGCCGTGATGGTAGTACTCAAAACGCAGGAATTGGCGGGATTGGATTTGATTAGCGACGGCGAGTTGAACCGTTTCGATCCCAGCCATCCCGAAACCAACGGTATGATCGACTATTTCGTCTCGCGCATGGATGGCGTACAGACTCGTTTTTCCCGCGAGGATATCGTACGCTTTCGCGCCATCCCGGGCATGGAATACCGCCTGCGCCCAGCGGGGATTGTCATCGGAAAGATCGGGGAAGGTTGCTTGAATCTGCCGGACGATTTCGCTTTCGTAAGGTCTTTGACGAATCATCCGCTGAAATTCACTTGTACGGGACCGCACATGCTGGCTAAGGTCTTAACCGACGCCTATTACCGGGACGGCAAAACCCTAGCGATGGATATCGCCGCAGCATTGCGGAAGCAATTGCAGGATATTCCCGCCGATGTTATCCAACTTGACGAAGCCAATATCAGCGGACATCCAGAGGATGCCGTCTGGGCCGCCGAAGCGTTAAATCACGTCTTGGACGGCCTATCGGCGCAGAAGGCGATTCACGTCTGCTTTGGAAATTACGGCGGGCAGACGGTGCAGAAAGGCTTTTGGAAAAACTTGCTGCCCTTTTTGAATACCTTGCGCGCGGATCATCTGGTTTTGGAATTCGCCCGCCGGGGCTATGGCGAGTTGGAAGCGTTCAAGGATTTGAATCCCGCCATTGGGCTGGGCGCCGGAGTCGTCGATATCAAGGACAACGAAATCGAATCGCCCGACCTCATCGCGGAGCGAGTGGAAAAAATCGTTAAAACCGTCGGCGCGGAGCGTTTGAAGTATATTCATCCCGATTGTGGATTTTGGATGCTGCAACGCAGTGTGGCCGATGGCAAAATGCGCGCTTTAGTTAAGGGCAGGGATTTGTTCGAAGGATTTTAGCGGTTCAGTTTAGAGAAGGGTGGGCTACGGCCGGGTGGCAAAGGCATAGCGAAGCCTGCCTTTGATCTTTTAGGTAGAGAACAGTAGGATTGGCTCAAAGCGAAGTGTAGCCCGCCAAATCTTTAGGAAAATGCGCATTAAACAAAAAAAAGGCCCGATGTAATTGGGGACACCGGGCTTGGGGAGGAAAGTGCGAAAAAAAGTTTTCGCATTGATTTGGGGAGAATGTTTATGTCTATGTCGTTCGTTTTCTTTCTTAATTATTAATGATGCTTTCTTTAAATGCAGATATCGTGCCAAGTTAACGGCAATATTTGATCCTGCAGAGATATTTTATTATAACATATTGATTATAATGGCTTTAGGTTAAACCAGCCCAATATAGTGTTCTTTGAATCCAATTGGCGGTGGCGCTGGATTTGTCTTAAATTCGAAACAGTGGAGGTTCATAATCGGACAAAACGTTCAGACTAAGACAGAAATCTTCCGTTTATTGATTATCCGTTTCAAAATGGAATTAACGCCGATTCTAATTGATTTTGCAAAGGATAAGACAATGGTAATACTCGCCGTAGTTTTGTTTTTAACGATCGGATCGTTAGCGGGGGCTGCGGAGAACGTTATGGATATCGGTTCCCGGCTGGAGTTGTTCGCCGATTCCTATCTGGTCGGCGAAATGCGCCATGCGGAGCTGCGGCTGCAATCGCCCTGGCCGCGCGGGCCGGTTTTGCGCTTCGATCATCCTTGGGAAGGACGATATGCAGGCTATGTCACTGTTTTCCAAGACGACAGTCTTTTCCGGATGTACTATCGCGGCATGCCGGTTTCGGGAGGAGATGGAAGCGACAACGAAGTTACTTGTTACGCGGAAAGCCGCGATGGGATCGCCTGGACGAAGCCGAAGCTGGGGATTTTCGACACAAATGGGACGCGGGAAAACAATGTAATCTTAAAAGGCATGGCCCCGTTTTCCCATAATTTTTGCCCATTCTTGGATTCGCGACCCGATACTCCCGCTGAGGAGCGATTTAAAGCCTTGGCGGGAACTCAGAAAACCGGTCTCTGCGCCTTCGTCTCCGGCGATGGGATTCATTGGAAGAAATGGCAAGATAAACCCGTCATCACGAAAGGAGCGTTCGATTCCCAAAACGTCGTCTTCTGGTCGGAAGCGGAAAATCTCTACACCTGCTATTTCCGCACGTGGAGCCAAGGCGAGTTTAAAGGATATCGAACGGTGAGCCGCTGTACGTCGAAAGATTTCATTCATTGGAGCGAACCCGTCGAAATGAGTTTTGGAGATACTCCTCGCGAACATCTCTACACCAACCAAACGCGGCCTTACTTTCGCGCGCCGCAGATCTATATCGCTATGCCCGCGCGCTTCATGCCGGGCCGGAGAGTGTTGACTAAGGAACAATTCGAACAAATGGGCGGCGAAGCGGGATATTCCGGCGATTGCTCGGAAACCGTATTCATGACCAGCCATGGCGGAACGGCCTATGACAGAACTTTTATGGATGGCTTCGTTCGGCCGGGATTGGGAATGAACAATTGGTCTTCGCGCACGAATTATTCCGCTTATGGAGTCGTTCCCACAAGCGCGGAAGAAATGTCTTTCTACATCCAGAGAGATTACGGCCAACCATCCCATCATCTCGAACGCTTCTCACTGCGCTGCGACGGCTTCGCTTCTCTCCACGCCGGATACGCCGGAGGGGAGATGGTTTCGAAGCCGTTGCGATTTAAAGGCCGCGAATTAATCATCAATTATTCGACATCCGCCGCCGGGAGCGTGTGGGTGGAATTGCAGGACGCGGAGGGGAAGCCCATCCCCGGCTACAGCCGCGACGAAGCGGACGAGATCGTCGGCGATCGGATTGAACGCGCCGTAACGTGGAAGGGCGCTTCCGACGTCAGCGCGCTAGCGGGGCGTATCGTGAGAATTCGCTTTATCCTGAAGGACGCCGACGTGTTTTCTATGCGCTTTCGATGAATACGGCGGGGGCTTTGGCGCTGGGGCGCCGCGCCTATCAACTCTTCGCCTGATGCAGCGCGCGCTTGGCCGCCATTTCTCTGGCGGCCAGGCCTTCCTTGCCTAATAGGCGGACTCGTTCCGGGTCCGTCATGATGCGGTCGATCATGCATTCGACTTGTTTGGTGATTAGATTGAGGGTGAAGTAATTTTTTTGCACCCAATTCAGAATATCTTTATCCGTAAGTGGATCGTCCTTGTACGTTGTGCGCAGGGTTTCGAAGGGGTCTTCTTTATTGGGGCGCATTGCGGGGTCCCGTTCCCAAAAAGCGCTGACGAATTTGTCGACCGGTTGGGGAAATCCGCCTTTGACGATCATGTATTTTACGCAAGCGCAAAGGAGATCGTTATCGCGCGCCAGACATTCGGGACAAAGCAAAGCCATCAATTCGGAACGATTGTGACGCCGGAGGATTTCCACGCTGGGCGCGAAGGAATTTTCGCAGCGCCAACAATTCACAACCGCCCCCGAGTTCAATTTTCCCAGCCGGGCGAAGGTGCTGATTTTGGGTGAGGAATCCGCGCTTGGGGAAGAAAGGCGATTGGCCTCTTCCCCGCGGGAAGAGGCTTCCATTTGGCCGGAATCCGTTTTCGGCGGTTCGGCTTTAATCCACACGTTGCCATCCCAGAAATCCAAGTCCTTCAATCCCTTGAGCCGGGTGAGGTGGCGGCTGGTGAGAATGGCGCCCGCGGGATAGAGGATGCGTCCGTTTTTGGATCGTATATCGCGGCTCAGCGGGTAATTTTCGGGGACCGAATCGATGCGGAAATGCGCTTCGCCCGGCGCGATGGAAATAGGCGCCTTTTCCATTGGAGGAAGGCTGGAGGGATCGTCTTTTAATAGATCGGCGACGGGAGCGTTCACCTCGATCGATTGGTAGACGGGAATTTCGCGAATCCAGGCTTCGCGTTGTTGGTCGTCGGAGAAAATGCTCTCCAAGCGGGCCGACAAGTTATTTTTCGAGGCGGGCTTGAGTATAAAGGCGTTTACGTCCAGCTGCAGCGCCAAACCAACAAGGCCTTCGTCGCCGCAACCCGTCAGCATGGCGACGGGCAGGTCGCGGCGGAGGTTTTTTTCGCCGCAACGAATGGCTTTAAGCAGTTGAAGCCCGTTCATATCCGGCATTTTGAAATCGGCGATCACGCAATCCACAGGGCGGTTTTTGTCTTCCAGAATCGATAAGGCTTCAAGGCCGGTGTTAGCGGAATGAATGGTTTGACAGCCCAAATTCTTCAAGATGCCCATGACGTTCAAGCGGCAAAGGCGAACATCGTCGACGATTAAAAAGGAATATTTGGAAAGATTCATTGGCGCTATTCCTCTCGACTCCTCATTCTCCATCAAGCCGAAGCCGTGGACGGCGCTGCATTCCCCAAGTAGAGAATCGGATTTTCCCGCCATGAGGCAGGGGTACTATTCTATTGTTTCGAAACGACGAGCTATCTTATCGGCGTCGTTCTTTCGCGAAAAGTAAAGACAATGCCAAATGCGCGATTTTTTCAATTAAGACTCCTAAAAAGAGTATTCAAAGCGCGTCGTAGCGGCGGCGTCGAATTTTTACGCTTCGAGTTCTTGGCGGAATCGCTTCAGCGCCTCGTCTAGGCGGCTCATTTCTCTTTCCAAATCGGCAAAAGCATTTTCCACGCCGTCGAAGGAATTCTCTTTTCCCAATCGCTCCAAGGCCAATGCGGCATCCATCGCTTTAGCCGCTTGAAAAGCGCCGACAGCTCCCTTCAGGGCGTGGGCGGATTTATCCAGGGCTTGGCTATCGTTTTTCTCAATGGATTGCTTGACTTCGGAAAGCATGGCCGGCGCATCCGTAAAATAGATTTCAAGCAGTTCCTTGATTATCCCCGTATCTCCACCATACCAATCGTAGAGCGTTTCTTTATCGACGATCTTTTCGCCATTCGTTTCCTTATCGACTCCGCTTATGGAAGGCGCGACTTTTCCCGTCTTCACTTGCGGTTCTAAGAACAAAGCGCCGATAGCTTCCCGCAGTTTTTGGGGATTGATGGGTTTGGAAACGTAACCGTCCATGCCGGCGGCCAAACATCGTTCCTCATCCCCTTTCATGGCGTTAGCGGTCATGGCGACGATGGGGGTATGTTTGTTTTCGCTTTTTTCCCGTTCTCGGATCACCGCCGTGGCGGCGAATCCATCCATCACCGGCATTTGAATATCCATCAACACTAAGTCGAAAGATTCCTTGTCGAGCAGATCGAGCGTTTCGCGGCCGTTTTTAACCGTTACGACATCATGGCCCCAGGCATCGGCAAGGATTCCTACGGCGACTCGTTGATTGATGGCGTTGTCTTCCGCAAGAAGGATGCGAAGCGGGGTGAAATTGGCGTCTTCGGCGCTTCGATCATAAAGAGGGCGCCATTCGATTCTCTCCTCCGATTGTTGAAAGAGGGCGAGGATGGCGTTGTACAGTTCGGATTGTTTGACGGGCTTGAGAAGAACGGAGGACACGCCGAACTGGCGGCATTTTTCGTCGTCGAGAAACAGGCTCGTGGAGGAGAGCATCAAGATCAAAACGTTATTCCATTGCGGATGGGAGCGGATTTTTTCCGCCAGGCCGAATCCATCCATCACTGGCATATTGAAATCCGTTATGATCAATGGAAACGGCTGGTGGAGAGCATCCGCTTTTTCCATTTCCATCAAAGCGAAAAAAGCATCCTCGGCCAGAGTGGGCTTCATTCCCCACCCTTCCGCCATTTCTTTAAGAATTATGCGGTTGGTTGCGTTGTCGTCCACGATGAGAACGGAGAGATTTTGCAAGTCGAAGCGCGAAGGCAAAAGCGGGGGCTGGACATTCGCCGACAATCCGAATTGAGCTGTGAAGTGAAATACGCTGCCGGGGTATTCGCTGGAAATCCGTTTGAGGGGATTGGGGCTTTCCACCCAGAGCTGCCCGTTCATTTTATGCGTCAGTTGCATGGAGATCGCCAGGCCCAATCCCGTGCCGCCATATTTGCGGGTGGTGGAGCTGTCCGCCTGTTCGAACGCTTTGAAAATGGCTTCGCGCCGTTCCGGGGGAACGCCGATGCCGGTATCGCAAATTTTGAAGTGGAGACGGACATGATCGATCGCCGATTCCTCGACTTCCACCAGAATCAGCACCTCGCCGGCTTCGGTGAATTTGATGGCGTTCCCCGCTAGGTTGATGACGATCTGACGCAGGCGGACGGGATCGCCGACCAAGGCATTGGGCGCGTCGGAAGCAATATGGCATAACAACTCGAGGTCCTTCTCGTGGGCGCGGACGGCCAACGTACGGGCGGTATCGTGCATCATATCCCGCAATTCGAATTCGATGGGATGAATTTCGAATTTTCCCGCCTCGATTTTGGAAAAATCCAAAATGTCGTTAATGATCTGAAGCAAAGAATCCGCCGAATCTTTGACGTAGATTAAATTCTCCCGTTGTTTGGGAGTGAGATTCGTGTGGAGAGTTAAATCCGTCAAGCCGATAATCCCATTCATGGGCGTTCGGATTTCATGGCTCATGTTGGCGAGAAATTCGCTTTTGGCGCGATTGGCTTTTTCTGCGGCTTCTTTGGCTTGGCGGATTTCCACTTCCGCCCGTTTTTGTTCCTCGATGGATATCATCAATTCGTCGTTGACTCGGGAGAGTTCCGCCGTCCGTTCTTTGACTCGTTTATCTAATTCCGAGGCCAGGGCGGATAAATCGAAATTGATTTTATAAAAACGAATTCCCAGATAGATGGAAGCGGCGACGATAACGAATATCGTCAACAAGGAATTGTGGAACGTCGCCTTTTTCATATTGAAGATGGCGGCTTCCGTTCTTTTTTCGGAATTCTTCAAGGCTTCTTTGGAGAAGCGAAAATAGGTAACGCCCCCGATCTCTCCCTTTTTCCAATCGGTATGGCAGCGGATGCAGTCTTCGACTACCATTTGAGGTTGATAGATTTCGAAGGCATCGTTGGTATAGCGAAGAAGCATGTCGGGACGATGGAACAATTGTTCTTTGAGTTCTTGAGGAAGGCGGCTGCTAATATAATAAGGATCCGAGGAATGGGTTGCGATTCCTTTTCGATCGTAGAGGGAGAACTCAAGCAATCCTTCGATTTTCTTTTGCGCTTCCAAGAGACGGGCGAACTTGGCCATTTCCCCGCGTTCGAGGGAACCCGCCGTGGCGCGCTCAACGGAGAGAAAGATATTTCTGGCGTTATTTTCTTCCCGCTTTCGCAGCTCCTCGCTATTGGTTTCTCCGAATGCCGTGATTTGACGGATCACGCTTTGGTAGAAGAGAATTTGCGAAACCGCTACAATTCCGATCAATCCCAACAGAAGCGTTAAGATGAGACCGGTGGCGTTCTTCATGGGTTGTTATTCCTTGGAAAAGATAGGAGTTCTCGCTGCCTTGGCGAGAATATAATATAGATTAAGGGAAATTGGCAGGTTTTAGTCTTGAATTTCGCCACAAAAAAAGTTCGCGCCTTTTCCGCTTCAATGCCATAATCCATGACGAACGATATGCACGATATCTTGTTTATATAAGGTATAGCGAAAGAATCGTCGTACGCCGCGATTCAAAAAAACTATCCGCCACTTGTCCACAATATTAATAGTGTTATACTGAGAAGATGAAGAAAGGTGGGGAGATTCCCCGCCTTTTTTACGTCAACAGCCTTTGGTTTCCCATTGACCGCGAGAAAAAGAACGCTTTGACCTGTGACGGGAATCCAGGGCGCGTAACGTTCGTTTTCATGGAGTTTAGCTAATGTCCAAAGAGGTCCTCGATATTCTGAACCGCATCGGCCTGGAGCGGAATATCCCCATCGAAACGCTGTACGATGCGTTGGAAGCCGCCCTGATATCGGCATCGAAAAAAATGCTGCCGCCGGACGTGGATGTCGTGGAAGCGGAACTCGACCGGGAAACGGGAGAATTCCGCATCTACGCCAACATGGAAGTGGTGGAGGTGGTCGAGGATGAAAATATGGAGATTTCCCTGGAGGAGGCGCGGCAGTACGTAGACGACGTACAACCCGGGGAAGAACTGGTCATCGACGTTACGCCCGACGATTTCGGCCGCATCGCGGCGCAAAGCGCGAAGCAAGTGATTACCCAGCGCATTCGCGAGGCGGAGCGCGAAGTCATATACGATAAATATAAAAACCGGGCGGGCGACTTGGTTGTCGGAACGGTGCAGCGATACGAAAAAGGCAACGTCATCGTCGATCTAGGCAATGCGGAGGCGGTGTTGTCTCCCAAGGATCATCCCCCCGGAGAACGCTACCGCTACGGAGACCGCGTCAAAGCCATCATTACGGAAATCAGGAAATCCTCCAAGGATGCGCAAATTGTTCTCTCGCGCAATACTCCCGCCCTAGTAGTAAAACTCTTCGAACAGGAAGTGGCGGAAATCCGCGACGGCGTGGTCAGCATCCGGTTGGTGGCGCGGGAAGCGGGCAAGCGCAGCAAAATCGCGGTGCTTTCTTCCGACAACGACGTGGATCCCGTGGGCGCCTGCGTGGGCATGAAAGGCTCGCGCGTGCAGATGGTGGTTCAGGAATTGCGGGGAGAGCGGATCGACATTATCGAATACAGCGACGACAAAAAACGATTCGTCGCCAATTCCCTCAAGCCGGCCAATATCGAGAGCGTGGAATTGGACGACAAGAACAACCGCGCCCTCCTAGTTGTACGGGACGACGAACTTGCCCTAGCGATCGGGAAAAACGGCCTGAACGCCAAACTTGCGTCGGAATTGACGGGCGTGGAGATCGATATCGTTTCCGAATCGCAGATTGAGGAAAGGGAAGCGGAAGCTAAGCGCTGCCTCCTGGCCATCCCCTCGATCAACGATAATTTGCTGGACGCCTTGCTGACGCGAGACATCTTCAATTTCGAAGATATTCTCAAGGCGGGCGTCGAGGGATTGACCAGAGTAGATGGAATCGATAAAAAAATGGCGGAAGTCATTCTGGCGGAAACCAAGAAACGGATCGAAGAAAAAGAAAACGCTCCCCAGAAAAAGGAAGCTGTCTCTTCCAAGGAGGAAAAAACTGGCGAAGCGGAACCGAAACGCGAAGCGATCGCCGAGACGAAGGAATCGGAGGCGGACCAACCAAGGCAAGAAGCGTCCGATGCAATCCTTGAGGAAAAAGACAAAGCAAGTCCAGCCGTGGAATTAGCCGAGAATTCCGCCCCGCAGGAGGATGAAATCATCAACCAGGATAACCAATAAACTGGCGTTTCCGCATAGATTCTTTGAGAGAGAAAACGCGGCGCATTTTCGTCTTGCGGAAAAAGACGAACGAAGTCGCGGGAGATTCATAAAATCGATAGTATGAGAATCAATCAAATCGCACAAAAATTCGGTCTCAAAAACAAGGATATTCTCGATTACCTTGATTCGATCGGCGTTTCGGGGAAGAGCCATAGTTCTGCCCTGGATGAAGGCACGATGGAACTTCTTTTGCAACATTTCGGCAAATTGGAAAAAGAAGACGAACCTGCTCCCAAGACCGATAGCAAATTCGCCAAAATTCGCCGCCCGAAAGGCTGGAAGCCTTCTCCCGAAAAAATGCATGAGGAGGAAGAAGCCGTTCGTCCGGCGCCTTCCCCCGTCGTCGAAGCGGCCGGCGAACCGCTCAAAGAATCTCGCGCCGTTCCAACCGTAGAAGCGGAGGTTCCACCGGCTCCCCCGAAGCCCCCGGCTCCGCTATATCCGTCGAGACCCGAACCGAGAATCGGTTTGACGGCGGCGGGAAAGATAAAAGAAGATTTGGAAGAAAAAGCCGCCGCAAGAGGCGATCGGCGGCGTCCGAAGCCATCCCAGAAAAAGCCTAAGCCTAAATCCGTCCGGCTGGAACCCCAAAAAGAACCGAAAGGCGAACCTGAGATTATTATCGAAACACCCGAAATCGACATCAGCGTCATGGATACGGCGCTCCTTGAGAAACCTCTCGAAATTATCGTTGAAAAAGAGAAGGAAATTGCCGTTAAGCATGACCAGGACGAGGCGATCCGGCGCGAGATTCAAAAACTCAAAGCCAAGCAAAAACGCCAAGCGGAAGTGGAAGTCAAAAAGCCCGAGGCGGTTATACGGCCCGAACGGAGAAGAGAGGTTGTCGCCAAGGGAAGAGGCAAGCGGGCCTGGAAGCGGGAAAAACGCGAACGGCGCGAAATGCAAATGGCGGCGGAAGAGACGCGCCTGCAACGGGACAGCACGATTTTGAAAGTGCATGACGCCACGACGGTAGCCGATATCGCCGACGGGCTGCATATTCCCGTCAACGAACTCATTCAAAAACTTATCTCGCTGGGCGTGATGGCGTCGATCAATCAGCGCCTCGACGCGGAAACGGTTCAGATCGTGGCGGACGATTACGGCTTCCGAGTCGAGCAGATCGATATGTTCGACAATGAAATCTTTACGGAAACGTGGGAAGACGACGCCGACGAATCGCGGGCTATTCCCCGCCCGCCCGTTGTTACGATTATGGGCCACGTCGATCACGGCAAAACGAAACTGCTGGACGCCGTGCGCAGCACGGACGTCGTTTCCCAGGAAGCGGGAGGCATTACGCAGCACATCGGCGCCTATTACGTCAAAACGGCGGGCGGCGATATCGTATTCCTGGATACGCCTGGCCACGAAGCTTTTACGACCATGCGCGCGCGAGGCGCAATGGTGACGGATATCGTCGTTTTGGTCGTATCCGCAGCGGACGGCGTGATGCCGCAAACAAAAGAAGCGATCGCTCACGCCAAGGCGGCGGACGTTCCAATGATCGTTGCTATTAACAAAATCGATCTGGACAGCGCCAATCCTGAACGAGTCAAGCAGCAATTGGCGGAACAAGGATTGGTAGCGGAAGATTGGGGCGGCAACACCGTCATGGTTCCCATATCCGCTAAGCAAAAAATCGGCATCGACGCTCTTTTGGAAAGCATCCTGCTGCAGGCGGAACTGTTGGAATTACATGCAGATCCTCAATGCCGCGTACGGGGGACAATTATAGAAAGCCGTCTGGAACAAGGCCGCGGTCCCGTCGCCACCGTTTTGGTTGAACAAGGAACGCTGCGGATCGGCGAACCTTTCGTAACGGGCGTTTATTCCGGGCGAGTGCGGGCAATGCTTAACGATCGAGGAGAGACGATTCAGGAAGCAGGTCCTTCCTGGCCGGTAGAAATTCTCGGCATCGAGGACGTCCCCAGCGCGGGAGACCCATTCATCGTCGTCAAGGACGACAATCAGGCTAAGCAATTGAGCGCCAAACTGCGGCTGATTCAGCGCGAACGCGAATTGCGGCGGACGCGCCACGTTACGCTGGAAGACCTGCACATGCAGATTGAAGAGGGCGAGATCAAGGAACTGCGCATCATCGTCAAAGGCGACGTGCAAGGCTCCGTCGGCGCGGTTTGCGACAACCTCAACAAGATCGAAAGCGAAAAAGTTCGCATCGATATTTTGCACAGCGGCGTCGGCTCGATTGCGGAATCCGACGTCATGCTCGCTTCGGCCTCCAACGCCGTCATCATCGGCTTCAATGTGCGGCCGCATCCGCAAGTCGCCGAACTGGCCAAACGGGAGCATGTCGATCTTCGCACCTATCGCATCATTTACGACGCCATCTCCGATATCAAGAACGCCATGACGGGCATGTTGGACAAAACGTTCAAGGAAAAGATACTCGGACGCGGCGAAATCCGCGAAGTTTTTCGTCTTTCGCGAGGGATCAGCATCGCCGGATCGTTCGTTCAGGACGGCCATTTGCAGCGCAACGCGCCGGTGCGGCTGCTGCGCGATTCCGTCGTGATTCATGAAGGAAAATTGTCCTCGTTGAAGCGGTTCAAGGACGACGTCCGCGAAGTCCCGTCCGGCTATGAATGCGGCATTGGATTGGAGAAATGGAACGATATCCGCGTCGGGGACGTTGTGGAATGCTACGAGTTGGAAGAGGTAGCGCCTACCCTGTAGCCGGCGGCAAACGCTCCCCGCGTCGATTTCCTGGAGCGTAGAGATAATGATCGTTGGAGTGTTGGAGGTCTCGCTGCATATACCGCAGTCCCGCTCCCTGAAAGACAAAAGACAAGCCGTCCGGAGCCTGAAAGACCGCATCCGCCGGAAATTCAACGTTTCTCTCGCCGAAACCGACGGACAAAATACCTGGCAAACATGCGTGCTCGCTATGTCGATGGCGGCGTCTCAGCGAGCGGCCATCGAAAGAGAATTCAACCATATCTTGGAACTGATCGAAACGGAACCCGCCATCGTCTTAACGGATCATTGGATCGATTATCTTTGAGGAAACAAGGCTGTAAAGGGCGAATTCAACCGTCTTTTGATTCGCGCCACGGCGTCTTTCGTCTTTTTCGCCAATGAGTTTCTCGACATCCGCATCTGCTGTAACGAATTGAGACGGCGAAGGATCATGACGCAAAAAAAGAATTATCGCATCGCGCAAGTGAACAGGCTCCTGCAAGAAGAGATTGCGGATATCCTGCTCACGGAAATCGACGACGAACGGCTCAAGCAAATAACGCTCACCGAGGTGCGCGCCGCAAAAGACTTGAGTCACGCCATCGTATTCATCACTCTGCATAAAAGCGGCGGACGGGAAGAATTGCTGGAAGCCGTCCATCGCGCCTCCGGCGCGATTCGAAAACTGCTGAATTCGCGAATCCGTTTGAAGCGCATTCCGGAATTGGATTTTCGCTATGACGATTCGCTCGACCGAGCCGAAAGAATTACGCGAATTTTAGACCGCCTTCACGTTGAAATCCAAGACGATATCGATTCCGAGTAGAGAGCGCCGATAACCATGGATGGAGTCCTTAATATCAATAAACCCGCTGGGCTAACGTCGCACGACGTAGTGGATCGCATTCGGCGGGCGGCCAAGATGAAAAAAGTGGGACATACCGGCACCTTGGACCCCATGGCGACCGGCGTTTTGCCTCTCTGTCTGGGCAAGGCGACGAAAATCGTGCAATTTCTCATCGCACAGGATAAGGAATACGCCGTCACGATGACGCTGGGAATCGTTACCGACAGCCAGGATACGACGGGGCAAATCGTGGAGGAAGTCCCGGTTCCCACGCTGGACGAAGCGAAAATTCAGGAAATCTTCCAACGCTATACGGGCGAATCGATGCAAACCCCTCCGATGATTTCCGCGAAGCACCATAAAGGGAAAAGACTTTATCAATTGGCGCGGCAAGGCGTGGAAGTCGAGCGCGAACCTTGCAAAATTACCATATACGATTTAACATTATTGAATATGCGTTTGCCCGAAATCGAGTTCCGGGTGATCTGCAGCAAGGGAACGTACATCCGGACATTGTGCCACGATCTAGGCGAAGCGCTGGGAAGCGGCGCCGCAATGTCCGGCCTCGTCCGAGTCCGATGCGGCGTTTTTCATCTCGACGGCGCTGTGGACTTGGATGGCCTTCAATCCCCCGATGACGTAGCGAAGCGCTTGGTTGGATTGAATGACGCTTTGGGATCGATGCCTTCCGTCTCCGTCGGTTCGGAAGGAAAGGCTTCGCTCCATTGCGGGCGTTCGCTCACAGGCGGCTCTATCACTCGGCGCAGCGGGGATTTCGATTCCGGATCGCTAGTCAGGGTGACGACTCGCGACGGTTCGCTCATCGGAGTAGGTAAAGCGCTTATGAATTCCAGGCAGGTCGACGATCTCGCCGGGAATCTAAACGTTATTCAGCCGGTGAAAGTATTATTATAAAGGTTCCTGCATCGTCGCAGCCGCGGCGCAGCGGGAGCTTCGCTCGCTCCAAAACCGGATTGGGATTGGGGCGGTTGGAAAAAAATATACCTTATTTAGAATAACAAAAAAACTCCTGGAGGGAGGTGAAAGCCTTGTCCATCACCAACGATCGTAAACAAGAGCTAATCGGCGAATACAAAATTCATGAATCGGATACGGGTTCGCCGGAGGTGCAGATCGCTATTCTTTCGGAAAAAATCCGCAATCTGACCGAACATTTTAAGCTGCACAAGAAAGATCATCATTCCCGAAGGGGATTATTGATGATGGTAAGCCGCCGGCGGCGTTTGTTGGATTACCTCAAACGGACGGAGATTAACCGTTATCGGCAATTGATCGAAAGGTTAGGCCTTCGCCGTTAGCCGCTTTTTTTGCCCTGCGTTGTGAAAGTATGCGGTACGAGGCATGAGATTTGATTATGGATAATCCGTTCCGCCACCCCGATTAGGAGGTTGAAGGTTCCGGGAAACCTTCCACCCCCTAGTCTGGGTGATGCCGGAATCGAATTACTCTCATCCTTATACCGCTTTTTTCATTTTCCGTAATGATTCGGTTTACCGGATATTTGGGGATCGAATCGTCTCGCCTCGGAACGAATAACCGCTTTTGCAATCGCTGGGTTTCGTATAGCGCCTCCGCCTATGGCGCGCTCGGTGGGCGTATCAATGCGCCTAGGGAAATGAGCCTTCTTCAGAATCTCGAGCGAATAGGCGAATCCGGCTCATTTTCCGCATCAAGAAAGGAAAACCCAGATGAATCAGATTACCACATTAACCCGAACCGTCGCCGGAAAAGAAATGACGCTGGAAAACGGGCGCATCGCCCGTCAGGCGGGCGGTTCCGTAACCTGCCGCGTCGGCGATACGATGGTTTTCGCCGCCGCGACGATGGCCCCCCCTATGCGGGAAGGCCTTGACTTTTTCCCGTTGACCGTCGATTACCGCGAAAGCCGGTACGCCGCAGGGAAATTCCCCGGCGGTTTTTTCAAACGAGAAGGCCGCCCTTCCGAAAGAGAGACGCTGATATCCCGTTGCATCGACCGTCCCATCCGTCCGCTATTTCCCGAAGGTTTCAATAGCGAAGTGCAAGTGCTCTTGAACGTCATCTCCTTCGATACGGAAAACGAGGCGGATATTTGCGCCATGATCGCCGCTTTTGCGGCGTTGGAAATTTCGGACATCCCCTTCTCGGGAGGCATCGGCGCCGTGCGCATCGGATGCTGCGACAGCCAATTGATCGTCAATCCGACGATGAAGCAAATCGCCGACGGCTCCATGAATCTCACCATCGCTGGGACGCGCCATTCCATCGTCATGGTGGAAGGCGGCGCGGCGGAAGTTTCTGAAGAGACGTTGCTGGAAGCCTTCGATCTGGCTCAATCCGCTTTGCGGGAGTTAATCGACGCCATCGACGAATTCCGCCGAATGTGCGGCAAAACGAAGATAGAATTTCTGACGCCGGAAAAAAACGCCGCTCTTCAAGCGCGAGTGGCGGAATTGGCCGCCGAGCGCATCAAGGAAGCCAACATCATTCCGGACAAACACGAACGGCAAGCGGCGTTGGACGACGTGTTGCAGGACATTACGGATCGCATTTTGGCGGAAAAAGAGGTGGAACGCCAAACCGCCATTCAGCGGGGAGAAATCTCCGTCGCCGATCCCGAAGCTTTGCTGATCTACAAAAAAAGAATCGCTGAAATCTCTGTGGAAATCGCCGCCTTCATGCACGACTTGGAAAAAGAGATCGTGCGGCGCCGCATTCTGGACGAAGGATTGCGCAGCGATAGCCGCCGTCCCAACGAAATCCGTCCGATAACCTGCGAGTTGGGCGTTATCCCCCGCGCGCACGGTTCCGCGCTATTTACGCGGGGACAAACGCAAGCGCTGGTTTCCACGACGCTGGGAACGATATCCGACGAACAGAAAATCGACGGTTTGACGGAAGATTATTTCAAGAAGTTCATGCTGCATTACAACTTTCCGCCGTACAGCGTCGGCGAAGTGCGTCCCTTGCGCAGTCCAGGCCGCCGGGAAGTCGGCCACGGCGCTTTGGCGGAGCGTTCGTTGACGAGGATGATCCCCGAACAAGAGGCGTTTCCCTATACAATCCGCGTCGTCTCCGAGATTCTCGAATCCAATGGATCGTCGTCGATGGCCAGCGTATGCGGCGGGACGCTTTCCCTAATGGATGCGGGCGTTCCCATCAAGTCGCCCGTTGCGGGCATAGCGATGGGCTTGGTGAAAGAGGGCGACCGTTACGCCATCCTATCGGATATCCTGGGCGTCGAAGATCACCTTGGCGATATGGATTTTAAAGTGACGGGAACGCGCCAGGGCATTACGGCGTTTCAGATGGATTTGAAAATCGAAGGCGTTTCCCGCTCTATCATGGCGGAAGCTTTGGAACAGGCGCGGCAGGGACGCATTCATATTTTGGGCATTATGGAACAGGCGATCGCCTCTCCCCGCGAGCGCCTAAGCCCCTACGCGCCGCGCATCCAGATTATGACGATTCCCGTGGATAAGATACGAGACGTAATCGGTCCCGGCGGCAAGATGATCCGCAAGATCATCAGCGAAACCGGCGCTAAAATAGATATCGACGACGACGGCCGCGTCGTTATCGCCTCGATGGACGAAGTGGCGGGAAACAAAGCCAAAGAGTGGATCGATTATCTGACGGAAGAAGTGGAAATCGGTAAAATCTACAAAGGCAAAGTAACGCGCATCGTCAACTTCGGCGCTTTCGTGGAAGTACTGCCTGGCCAGGAAGGCTTGGTTCATATTTCCGAAATCGGCGAACATCGCATCAACCGGGTGGAAGATGTGCTCAATGAAGGCGACGAAACGGAAGTGAAAGTGATCGAGATCGACGATTTCGGACGCATCAACTTGAGCAAGAGGCAAGCCGATATGGAACTGGGACGCATTCCCATGAGCAGCGGCAAAGACCGGGGCGACCGGGGCGGACGCAGCGGCGGCGGGGACCGCGGGGATCGAGGCGGACGCGACCGGGGAGATCGCGGCGACCGGGGCGGGCGCAATGATCGCGGCGGACGCGACCGAGGCGGACGTGGAGGCCACGGCGACCGGTAACAGGCGCCGCATGAATCGCTGATCCCTCACCCTTGCACTCTCGCAGAGGGCGAGGGGAATTCCACAAAGCGAAGAAACGGTTTATTCAATCCTGATACGATCAAGAAAGCGCCGCTGCGAAGCGGCGCTTTTCGTATGAGCCGTTCGATATTGAACACCGATTTTCAAGAGACTTTTATCCCCAAATCATTTTCAAGGCTTTATGGGGCTGTTGATAAATAAATGCTTCCCCATTTTGAAGCGGCCCAGCGCTTTCCCGACGCGGACGCCGATTCGATCTTGGCCTCGCAGCGGCCGTTTCGCCCGTTGCGTCGCGGCGGATATTTTCGCCAATTCCTTTTCGGCGGCGTCCAGCAAATCCTGTCGCGTTTGGGCGCGCCTCCCCTCCAGAAACGGATTGTAGCAAACCACCAAACGTTCGCCAGGATAGTCCGGACTTTGGATTTCCGCTAAATCTTGCTCGTCGAACAGGGAAGGTTGAAAGGCTTGAT